>LVWS01000016.1:0-99168 GCA_002083365.1 Nitrospira sp. SG-bin1
GCAATTCGATGATCGGCACGATCGTGCCGCGCAGGTTCAACACGCCCTTGATATGCGAGGGGGTGTTGGGAATCTTCGTGACGGCGGTGTAGCCTTTGATCTCTTGCACCCGGAGAATGTCCACCCCGTAGAGTTCGTCGCCCAGATTGAACGTGAGGAACTGGCTGCCGTCCGTCGTCAGCCCGATCTGCTGATTCAGCTCCTTCGTCGCACTTTCCACTGTCGCTGCGGCCATAGAATCCTCCTTCGTGATCGCTCACTCCTCGATTCAGCTCCCGTGCGATGAGCGCGGCTCGGCACACAGGGAGCTGTCACCTGCACGCTGCCCGGACGGTTCGGATACAAGAGAATGACATCTCGCAAGGCTGACCGCAGAAGCGGTGCCTCCATGGCCTGGTTCGTGAAGCAAGTCGTAATGGGGGAATGCTGCTGAAGCAGGATTGTGTACGACTGGCTGACCCCAGCGTTGTCGTGAAACGGGGTCAGCCCCACCAGACGTGGGAACGGCTCACCATTGAGCTCCATGGTTTCTCCTTGCGAGAGGTCCGGCGCCTGGCGCTCCGTTCGAGCGCACGGCCCGTAACCCACACCGAACACTGCTCTTCCCGACTATGCCGTGCTAGATTCTTTTTGTCTCCTTCTATTCAAACTTAAGCTCCTGTACCTCTCCACCGGCCAACAACCGGTCCATGTCCAATAGGGCCACCAGCTTGTCGCCCGATTTCCCGATGCCGTTCAAGAAACTCACATCCACCTGGGCCCCGAACTGCGGCGAGGGTTGGATGTCCTTCTTGTCGATGTTCAACACGTCCGAGACCGAATCGACGACGAGCCCCATCACCTTGTCCCGCACCACCACCACGATGATGACGGTGAACGCCGTGTAGTCGATCGTCGGCATCCCGAACTTGGTGCGCAATTCGATGATCGGCACGATCGTGCCGCGCAGATTCAGCACGCCCTTGATATGCGAGGGGGTGTTGGGAATCTTCGTGACGGCGGTGTAGCCTTTGATCTCTTGCACCTGGAGAATGTCCACCCCGTAGAGTTCGTCGCCCAGATTGAACGTGAGGAACTGGCTGCCGTCCGTCGTCAGCCCGATCTGTTCTTTCAGTTCTTTCGTCACGGGCTCAAGCGTTGTCGCGGCCATGGAGTCCTCCTATGCAAAACTTTCGTTCATCACCGATTCCGTTCTCCGGTTCGATGGAATAGGCGGTCTCCATGGCCCTCCACTCCAGGTTGTGATGACCTACGTCACTCTTGAGTAGTGACTGGACTCCTAGGCCGGTAGTGACCCTATCGGACGGAGCAAGAATTTCTTTAGGGGGCCGACTCACATTTGATGAAGATGGTCAATCGAGCTGACAAGTGGGCATCAAGGACACTGTACCCGGGAGGACGGAATATCTGTGTGTAGGAAATGTCCGCGGGTGCCGTGAGATTTGATTACCGCGGTGAAGGCTTCGTGGGGTTCCCGATTCCGACCAGCGGCGCTGATCTCGAGAAGTCGCTTGGACGGCGGTGAGGCCGGCTACTTGCTACCCCCTCACCCCAGCCCACGCCTTGTCGTGATGGATTTCCTTATGGGGGTGGATGCGTTTGGCCCGTTCCAGCAGAACGTCCCGTGACTCCGGGCGGTCTGGGTCAGGTACGCAACAGTCGCCGATCGGACAGACGGACACGCATTGCGGCTCATCAAAATGGCCGACGCATTCCGTGCAGCGCTCGTGGGTGATCACGTAGATAGTGTCGTCGACGCCCTGCCCCTCTCCGACGTGGTGTCCCCGCTCTTCGGCCGCACTCCGCTTGTCGAAAATCGCTTGGTTGGGACAGGCCGGTAGGCAGGCGTCGCAGGCGATGCAGTTGTTGTTGATCATGAGCGCCATATCAGCCTCCCTTCGGATTAAGGCGACACCAGATCAGGCCCAGAGGATTTCTCTCATCCTCTCCCCGCAGCGGTCAGCCTGACAGTTGCACCTTGTCAGCTTTGTGGATTCAGACCGCCGTCAACAGATGCCCCAGCTTCTCTCTCTTGGTCCTGAGATACCGCACATTGGCTGCGCGAGGAGGCATTTCGATCGGCACCCGCTCGGCGACTCGCAGCCCATAGCCTTCGATGCCGACGATCTTGCGTGGATTGTTCGTAATGAGCCTGATCCGGCGTAACCCGAGATCGGCCAGAATCTGCGCGCCCACTCCATAGTCTCTCAAGTCGGCCTTGAACCCGAGTTTCTCGTTCGCTTCGACCGTGTCACTGCCCTTGTCTTGAAGGCCGTAGGCCTTGATCTTATTGAGCAGGCCGATGCCGCGGCCTTCCTGATTCAGATAGAGGAGCACCCCGCGGCCTTCCGCCTGTATCATGGCCATCGCCCGGTGCAGTTGGTCCCGGCAGTCGCAGCGCAATGAATCCAACACATCGGCGGTGAGACATCCGGAATGAACTCGCACCAAGGCCGGTTGGCCGTCATCAACCCGTCCTTTCACCAAGGCCATATGCGTGGCCCCATCGATCCCGCTTTCAAACGCAATCACCTCGAACTCCCCGAACCTCGTCGGCACCTGTGCCGTCGCGGCTCTCCGCACGAAGGTCTCCCGCTTCATGCGGTATTCGATCAGGGACTTGATCGTAATCATCTTCAGCCTGTGTTTTTTTGCGAACGAGGCCAGTTCCGGCACCCGCGCCATCGTCCCGTCCTCGTTCATGATCTCGCAGATCACTCCGGCCGGCTTCAGTCCCGCCAGCTGCGCCAGATCGACCGACCCTTCGGTCTGGCCGGCTCGCTTGAGCACTCCTCCCTCCTGCGCCTTCAATGGGAAGATATGTCCCGGGCGGGCAAGGTCCGTCGGTCTGGTCTTCGGATCGATCGCCACCTGAATGGTTCGCGCGCGATCAGCGGCCGAGATGCCGGTCGTGATGCCATGCTTGGCATCGACGGATACGGTAAAGGCGGTGCCGAACGTGGCGGTGTTTTCAACCGCTTGTTGGGGGAGATGCAGCTCTTCCACCCGTTGAGCCGTCAGGGCCAAACAGATCAGACCACGGGCATGTTGGGCCATGAAATTGACGGTCTGGGGCGTCACGTGTTGGGCCGCGATGACGAGATCGCCTTCGTTCTCACGATCCTCGTCGTCCACCAAGATGACGCATTTGCCCCGCTTGATGTCTCGAATCGCCGCATCGATGCTGTCGAACCGATCCCGGGGCTCAGGCATGTGTTCCATCCTCATGAGAGCACTCGTTTTGAGTTTCGAGTCGCGATCTCCGTTAGGCACAGGCTCCGTCGTCTACGGCGGTTGCCTGTCCCAGTTCGAACGTGGACACCAAGGGGTGTCACAGTCCCCTGACCTGCGCGAAACCTGAAACCGGAACCAGTCGTTACACGGCGACCGCTTCCACCGGCGCTTGGTGACGGGCGATTTCCAGCAACCCTCGGACATCGAGGATGAATCCAACCGTCCCATCCCCCAAGATCGTGGCGCCGGCGATGCCTTCGACTTTGCGGAAATTCTGTTCCATGCTTTTGATCACCACTTGTTGTTGCCCGAGAATCTCATCCACCATCACCGCGACCCGCTCGCCCTCGGTCTCCAAGATCAGCAGAATGGCTTTGGTCGGAATCGTATGCTCCGGTTGAAGCGAAAAGACTTCATAAAGCCGAACCATCGGCAAATAGGTCCCGCGTACATTGATCAGTTCGCCTTTCCCCACGACGGTCTTGACGGCTCCTTCCTTGGGCTGAATCGATTCGAGAATCGAGAGCAGCGGCACGATATAGGTTTCCTGGCCGACCCGGACGGTCATGCCTTCGATGATCGCAAGGGTCAGCGGCAGCTTGAGGGTAAACGTCGTTCCCCTTCCCTTTGACGTCTTGATGCTGACCGTGCCGCCCAATGCGTCGATGTTGCGTTTCACCACGTCCATCCCGACGCCGCGACCCGACACGTCGGTGATCTTGTCCGCCGTCGAGAAACCCGGCTTGAAGATCAACGACCAGATTTGGTCGTCGGTCAGCTTGTCGTTGTCGCTGATCAGCCCCTGCTTGACCGCCTTGGCGACGATCTTGTCGCGATTCAGGCCTCGTCCATCGTCCTCAACCGTGATGCAGATATTCCCTCCTTCATGAAACGCGTTGAGCTTGATCGTCCCGGTTTCCTGCTTGTTGTTATCGAGACGCTCTTCAGGCGGCTCCAGGCCATGATCGGCCGAGTTCCTGATCAGATGCGTGAGGGGGTCCCCGATGGATTCGATGACCGTCTTGTCCAATTCGGTTTCTTCACCCGAGACGACCAGATGAATCTTCTTTCCGGCCTTGGCCGACAGGTCCCGCACCAATCGCGGAAAGCGGCTGAAGGCCGTGCCGATCGGCAACATGCGGATCCCCATGACGCGTTCTTGAATTTCTCGCGTATTCCGCTCCAGTTGTGCCACACGCTCGAGCAAGACCGGGAGTTGCCGTATCTCGAACCGTGATCCGAGGTCGCTCAGCATCGACTGGGTGATGACGAGTTCTCCCACGAGATTGATCAGCTTGTCGATCTTCGCCGTATCGACGCGAATGGACGTCGTGTCGGTTTTCTTGGCTTGGGCGGTTGATTCTTGCAGCTTTTGCTTCAGCAGGGCCTGCTCGACTTGCTGCGGCGTCGCGGCGTGTTGCTCGATGAGGATCTGTCCGACGCGCTTTTGTTGCGCCAGCGCGTGGTCCAGCGTTTCTCGTGAAACGACGCCGCTTTCGACCAGGATCTCGCCAAGCGGCTTCGGCTCTTCGGGCTCGGAGGTTGGGGCCAAGGTTACGGTTGACCGCTCCTGCGAGCCTCCCTTGATCTTAGCCTCAGCCTTGGCCTTCACCTCTTCGATGGCCAACGTGCTGTCCTCCTTGACGAATTCGAACGCGCCCTCCACCGCTTGGCGATCCTTGCCGGTATTCAGCTGCATGGTCCAGGAGAGGTAACACTTTTCCGGGTCCACATCAGCCAACTCCGGCAACCGAGACATATCGATGGCGACCTGTGAGAGGGTCCCGAAGCTCCTGAGTTCCTTGAAGATCTGCAACGGGTCGAGGCCGCGCTGAAACAGCCATTCCGGCGGAGTCCAGGCGATACGAAACGTTGAGGTCAGGGCTGAGATTAGGGAGGATCCTGAAGGACTCTCCTCAACCTGAGCCTTCGCCTCAACCTTGAGATCGCTGGCCGCCGCCAACTCGGCCGACAGCCGTTGCACGGTCGCGTCATCGACCGCCGCGCCGGTCTTCACCGACTCAAGCAAGGTCTTCAAGCAATCCGTTGATTTCAGGAGCAGATCCGCGATCGCCGGCGAAACGGCCTTTTGCCCGTTCCTGAGCAGATCGAGCAACGTCTCCATCTTGTGCGTGAATTGCGCGACCGCATTGAAGCCGAACATGCCGCTCCCGCCCTTGATGGAATGGGCCGAGCGAAAGATCTTATTGAGGAGATCGCGGTCCTCCGGATGCTGTTCGAGTTCCAACAATCCTTCTTCGACGACGGCCAGATGTTCCGACGCCTCCTCAAAAAACGAGGCTTGAAATTGTTCGAAATCGTTACCCATGTCTACTCCCGCTCCGCGTCATCTCCGACAAGTGACAGGCTTGAGGTCCGAGGTTTGAGGCCGGATGCCCCTGCCTCAGACCCCCGGACTCGAACGTCTCACACTTCTATGCCGGCAACACCTTGGCGATCGTTTTCAAGAGAATCTCCGGGTTAAAGGGTTTTACGATCCAGCCCGTCGCCCCGGCCTCTTTTCCGGCTTGTTTTTTTTCCACCGACGACTCCGTCGTGAGCATCAGAATCGGGGTAAATTTGAACCCGGCCATCTTCCGCAATTCTTTGATGAGGGTGATGCCGTCCATCTCCGGCATATTGAGGTCGGTGACGACAATGTCCATCTTCGGACCGGCGGAGATTTTTCTTACGGCATCCTTTCCATGTTCGGCTTCAACCACCGTAAACCCGGCGTTTGTCAGGGTAAAGGCAACCATCTGCCGCATGGTCGGTGAATCGTCGACGATCAGCGCTGTTCTACTCATATCGCCCCTCCGCTCTGAGTCTGTGTATCCGTTGAACTCACACCTGCGTCACGCTAGAACAGCGTGACCGAATCGATCTCTTTGTTCGACACGTCGGTCGGCACTGGTTCCTGATAGTCCGGCTGCAGCGTGGCCTGGTGGAGGCGACGCTCTTCTTCCATCGTGTAATGTTGTTCGACCTCCTGCAGGGCGGCGATCTCGCGCTTTGCCGCTTCATCGTGCGGCCCCTTGAGTAGGGCCCTGAGGTGGCAGCCGAGCTGATCCAGCGCCAAATTGACGTGTTCTAACTTTTGCCGCGTAATGTCCTGGAACTGCATCGCCATGACCACCTGAGACACACTGGCTGCTCCCTCATGTGAAGTCGTCGTCTCGCCGGCTGCCAGAAGCCGAAGATGCACCATCAACTCCATCGCCGCACGCTCCGTTTCCTGCGTCACTGCGTTGATGTGCGCTTTCAGCACCGGAAGCATGCGGACCGTTCCGGTGGCAAAATCCTCCCAGGCCTGTTGATGCGCTTGTATCGCGCCGTGCGCGGTGTCGTGATCGGCACGACAGTCCTTCGTCATGCCGCCGTGTGCTGTGCCAGAACTCATCGCCTCGTTTCCACGTTCACGCTCGTGAGCCTCGGTCACAGGGCCTCGCAATGCCGCACGACGTAGGCCGTTACTCACTGAGCGAATCGGTAAATCCTAGTTGCCTCAATCGCGTCTGCAGATCTTCGGAAATCCCCGTGACGATCATGCGCCCTTGCTTCCTGGCCGCCAGCATCAGCTGAATCGCCGCCGTGTCCACCCTGGCGGCACCACTGAGGTCCAATGACACCAATCCGTCGTTGGCAAACAGTTTCTGCAACGATTCCTTGAATTCCCCAGCCTCGAAAATGGTGATGTCGCCCGTGGGTGCGAGATGCCTGGGATTCTGAGCCTCAGCCGGTTGGCCTTGTGATGCGGAGGGTTCGACGGTCATCAATTACACGCCTCCTTTGCTGAACCTACTGGATCATCTTGTCGGTTGCCTTTCCGTGGGACTTGAGGGCAGGCCCGACGCATGGTTCGCGATGCTACGGTGTTGGCGATCGCCCTTCGCCCGACACGCCCGGAACTGGCGGTGACGGGTCTTGCGCGGCCTGGTCTAGCGCTTGTTCCGTCTGGTTTGAACCGGTGTCCGGCTGGAGCATCGGATCCGGTGGCGCCTGGTCAAGAATCACCACTTCGACTCGACGATTCTTCGCCCTCTGATCCGCATCCAGATTCTTCGTGATAGGTCTTGTCTCGGCGTGACCCACGGCTGCCAGATGATCCGTCGGTACTCCGTAGAGCTCCGACAACACTCGTACCACCATCACCGCCCGTGCGGCCGATAATTCCCAGTTGGAAGGAAATTGTGCCGTCCGGATCGGCACGTTATCCGTATGTCCCTCGACCCGAACGTGCCGGTTCAATTCCAGGATGACTCCGCCCAGTCCTTCGAGAAACGGCAGCGCTTCGGCTCGAACCGTCGCTTCTCCGCTGTTAAACAGCAGTCTGTCGGGAATCGTGATCACGATATCTCCGTTGATTTTCTGGACGATGGTGACGAACGCCACCAGGTCCTTCATCGGCTTGTCACTGATGATCTGGACCTGCTCGCGGATGCGTCGAAGGACGGCCAGCTTGGCGTCGGAAGGATTCCGCCCCTGTTGGATCGACTTGGCCTCACCGACGTTGATGATCCGGTTCTCGCCGGAATGGTTGGAGAGTGGATTCAGCGCCGCCTTGATCGATTCGCTGACGGTCCGATATCGTCCTTCATTGACGGACGAAATCGAGTACATGACGACGAAAAAAGCGAACAACAACGTAATGAAGTCGGCATAGGAGACCAGCCATCTCTCGTGATTCTCGTGTTCCTCGTGCTTCTGCTTCGCCATACCGTGCGCCGGACGCCTGACCGTTCACCTTCTACGCGTCACTTCTTCACTTCCTTCGTACGTTCGTTGTAGGGAAGGAAGCTTTCCAACTTTTCCTGGAGCAATCGAGGGTTTTCGCCCTGGGCAAGCCCGACAAGCCCCATGATGACGAGGTTGCGGCCACCCGCTTCCGCCTTGAGCTTCATTTTGATTTTGTTGGCCAATGGAAGAAATAGAAGGTTCGCGGCGCCGACGCCATAGACGGTGGCCACGAACGCCACGGCGATACCGCTGCCCAATTTCGAGGGGTCGGCCAGATTCTCCATCACGTGAATCAGCCCCAACACCGCCCCGAGAATCCCGACGGTCGGTGCATAGCCCCCGGCGGCTTCCCACACCTTGGCCGCCATCACGCCTTCCTCTTCATGGTGTTCCACTTCGATTTCGAGGATCTCGTGCACGGCTTTCGGATCGGTTCCGTCGACAATGAGCTGAATCCCCTTTTTCATAAAGGGATCTTTGATGTCTTTTAGCTTCCCCTCAAGCGCCAATAGCCCTTGCTTCCTCGATAGGTTCGCCAGGTCCAGAATAAGCTTGATCGTTCCTTTCTTGTCGATATGCTGGCCGATGATCGCGAGAGAAAGGGCTCCGAACGCCTTGATGACGACCGGCAACGGATTCTGGACGCAAATCGCGCCGACCGTGCCGCCGATCACGATAATGAATGCGGTCAGTTGAAGAATGGAGCCGAGATGCCCGCCTTCGAGCGCTTGGCCTCCTGCGATCGCACCAAACGCCAATATGACCCCGATAATGGTTGCAATATCCATGATTCAGTCAGTCATTTAAACCCGAATTGAGCCAGGATATCGTCGGCAACCTTCTGTTTCATGGCCGTCGTTTTGGATTCCTCGAGTTGCTTCAGTAACTGCCCGGCTAGACTCTCGTCCCTGGCTGCCGGGCCGCCCTCCTGAAGACCGAAGATGACAACGAGTTCCACCAGCTTGCCTTGCACTTCATCGAGAATCGTCACCAGCTTCTTCACCCGCTGCGCGACGAGATCTTGAAAAGAGAGGGTGGTCATGATGTCCGTCAGAGACTTGTCGTCCTGCGCCAGCACGGAGGACACCTTCTCGAGCCGTCCCACCAGGGTCATGCAATCCATTGCCCGCAGGACCTCGATGACCGCGGCAAGATCTTTCGCGACTTGCCCGTGGCCGTCCTGAATCGTCTCAGTCAATCTCATGACCTCAAGGGTGCCGTCTTCCGTCATCTTGCTCAGATCGCTCAAATGGGAGGCCGCGGTCGGAAGCTGGCTGCTGCTGGACATGATCTGGGGGCTGGCCGCCGCGATCGCCGTCATCGCGCTTTCGACAAATCGCGCTAGTTCTCCGAGCTCTTCGTACAATTTATGCGTTTGGTTGTGCACAACACCTCCCTAGCTAGTGGTCCTGCACCTGTAGGGCTGACGACCGTCTATTTAAAAATCTTCCCGATCTTTTCCTGCATGATCTCGGCTGTAAAGGGCTTGACGATGTAGTTGCTCACTCCGGCTTGCACAGCCTCGACCAAATTGGCTTGTTGGGCCTCAGCCGTCACCATCAAGACCGGCAGGGTTTTGAGCTTCTCGTCCGCTCGGATCGCCCGAAGCATGTCGATACCCGTCATGACCGGCATGTTCCAGTCGGACACGACAAAGCCAAACGTATCCGCCCGCAGCTTCTGCAGCGCCTCTTGTCCGTTTTCCGCCTCATCCAAATTGGCGAATCCCAGCTGCTTCAGGATGTTCTTGACGATTCTCCTCATCGTCACCATGTCATCGACGACGAGGATTTTCATGTTTGGATCGGCTGGCATAACGCCTCCTTTTGATCTTACCTAATCGCCGGAACGACGACAGCCGACGGTTTATCCACGGGTATGCTGGACGGACCGCGGCGCAGCCGCTCGACGCTTCGTCAGATATCGGCACGTTCGCCGAACGACCTGAGCCGAAACGGCTCGCTCCTTCACCGATTTCGCCGTAGTGGTGGGAATCAATCGACGTGCGTGGAGAGAGGCGTGTCCCCGGGAAACCGTCACCGGGAGGATCATGCCCACCACTCATGATCTCGGCGGCATGCCGGCCGTGAGTGGGACAGGCGAGCCATGCTGCCGACGAACCGGGCAGCCACTCGTCGGCCGCTAGCCTTGCCGAGACCGACCATGCATCCATTCATGGATATCACGGCGAAGGAAGCGCCAGTGTTTTCCGATCTTTGACGCGGGCAGTTCACCGACTCGGGCCAGCTTATAGACGGTTGACTTGGGTACGCGGAGAAACTGCGCCACCTCCAGCACGGTCAAGATTTCCCCGTCCCGTACAGTGACCTCCCCGGGCTTCATCACTGTTGCTGCGGATACGTCAGTATTCATGACGACTGTGGTATCGGCGTGGCGGTTCCAAAACTTGAGCGCCTGATAGACGCGGATCGCGGCCTACAAGCGTGTTTTCCTGCTGGTTCGACTCAGATGGACGCTGTCCATTCATGTTTCTCCACAACCAGCCGACAAAGGTGTGCGACTGGGCATCAATCACGAGGAACTGCACTCAATGGCGCATGTGATTTCTGTCGCGTCGGGCAAAGGCGGCGTCGGGAAAAGCGTGGTGTCGGTGAACCTGGCTCTTGTCTTGGCGCGCGGAGGGAGACAGGTGGTGCTCGCGGACCTCGACGTCGGCGGCGCCGACGCCCATGTGCTGGTTGGTCTCCTCAACCCTGAGCATACGCTGACAGATTTTCTCAACCATCGCATCGAGCAACTGGATGATCTCGCCCACCGCCTTCCACTGCATCCGAACTTACGAATCATTCCCGGCACCGGTGATACCTTGGCGACGGCCAACATGTCCTATTCGCAGAAGAAGCGCCTGATTCGGAACTTTCAGGATATCCGCGCGGACGTGATCGTCGTCGATATCGGCGCCGGAACCAGCTATCATGCGCTCGATTTTTTTCTGATGGCCGACCACCATGTCGCCGTCGCCACCCCCGATCCGACCTCGGTCCTCGACCTCTACCGCTTCATCAAGCTGGCGGCGATTCGGCGCGTCTTGTCAATGTTCATGATGCGGGAGGTGATGGCGGAAGGGCTTGCCAATCGAGACTACAGCAGCGTGGAGGAGGTGTTGGACGTCGCGGGCAAGACGGATGAGTCCGGTCGCACGATCGCTGCGACCACGCTGCGGGCGTTTCAGCCGGCCCTGATCCTCAATCGCGTGTCGGGACGTGCCCGCGTCAACGTCCTCCAACTGAAGAAGTTACTGAAAGAGTACGTCGGCGGTGATTTGACTCTGCTCGGTGAAATTCCGGAGGATCCGACGATGGAACAAGCGGTACGCGCGTACATCCCGGTGGTTCAATATGCTCCCGCCTCCCCTGCCGCGGCCGCGCTGACCAAAGCGGCGGAGACACTGATGCAGCTCGTTCAATGCCCCCCATCACAGGCGGCATGATCCAGCGAAGGCGACTGGATGGACTTTCCGCACCCAGCCCCATCGCGACCGCCCGATACCCACCGACGCAGTGCGAGCTCGCGGAAATCGGCCGCACCAGGCACCCACCGGGCTACCGCAACTTTCGCACGATCACACCATACCATCCTAGGCCGTCGTACTCCTGGTACCCGAGTGTTTGTGCATAGGCGATTACCTCTTGATCGCCGGTGACATAATACCCTCGTTGACGCCTTTGATGGCTCAGCGCGAACGGCTGCAAGATTCCTTGATCATCGGAGGCAGCGATAATGCGCAGCCCCTTGTCGAGCAACAGAACACGGGTCCGCTTCCATGCCTCCTCGGAGATGGAGGCTTCCTTCTGAACGATGGTTTTTGATTGGGTCTCCCAATCAAACACGACTCCGAGGACACCGGTGACTTTTCCATCCACCCGCCCTTCCTTCCGAATGGCGGCGGCATAGACGGCGACCAATTGATTATCATGAAGAGGATCGTGAAAAATATCGTCCACGACATACTGATCCCCCCTGGTTGTCGCCATGGCCTTTTGAAACCATGGCAACCTTGACCCGACAGTGCCGGTGACCTTGGGATATTTGTCCGGCTGAGAACAGGCCAGTATTGTTCCGTCGGGGGCGACAAGAACCAGGTTGAGATAGACGGAATAGAATCGATTGATCAGGCCGAGTCGTTCGGCGGCATGCAGGAGGGAGGTCCGATCCATCGATTCCAGCGCCTGAACCAACGCGTCGTCCGTCGCCCACCAGCGAACGTCGGCGGTGCGTTCGAACAAGTTGCGCACGATCAACTGCACGAGGGTCTGTGCCATCTCCGACAAGCGATCGCTCTCTTTTTCGGTAAACCGGCGCTCCAATTCGTTCGTTTCCGCCCGGATGTTTCCCAACTCTTTGGAGGTCTCGGCTGCTTGCGCGGCCAATTTTTTCACCTCGGTGGCGACCACGGCAAACCCTCGACCGGCGTCTCCCGCTCTGGCCGCTTCTATGGTAGCGTTTAATGAGAGAATCGTGATCTCACTGGTTATTCTTGCGTTGCTGATCAGATGATCGCCGATCTGTTTGTCGATACTACCGATGATCTCTCTGACATCACGCGGACGCATGTCTGCTGTCTCCTTTCCACTTGAGTCGGTCGAATGATGGGTGACCGCGATGATGCCCTCCAGAGAAGGCTCTGCGGTCGTCTATCGGCTAGCCGGTCTGATTCCGCCTTGCGCGCAACCGCTCGGCTTGGGCATGAAGGATGTGCCGGATCAGGAGTTCCTGATCGTCGGCTTTGAGGTCGACGAATTCCGTGGCGATCGCAAACCCGTGTCCGTCTGTCTGAGGGATGATACGAATCACTTTTGCCTGAGCTTGGATGAGGGTAAACGGCGGAAGGATCAATTTGATCGCGAGGTGATCGCCTGACGCGAATTCCCGAGGGGAGACAAACCCCACCCCTCCACCACTGAGATTGACATCCGTCGGCCGTGCCATGGCGACACTGGACGGCTGGCTGACGACCAAAGCATTGAGGATGACTTCGAGCATATAGTCGACTTTCATGATCCATGGCAGCACCGGCGAGCCGACCAACGACTCTCCTGTGCGCGCAAGCAGATCCGCGGTGGGTTTCGTGACAGCCGCGGAAATCATCTCCGGTGTGGTGGGAGTCCTTTCGACAGGAACAAGGGTTCCGGTCTCCGTCAGCAACCGATATTCCATCAGCACCCGATCATCGATTCTGATCCATTCCCGTCGTTCATCGGCCGAATGCTGGGAAGGCATGGAAGATATCGTCACAGGAGACGCCATGGTTTGGCTACTTTCCGGGTTATGCGGCACAACTCAGCGCCACCGCGCATGCCAATCCCGGCGGTTTCGGTGTATGAAAGACCACTCGGTTTCGCCCCTGGACTTTCGCGTCCCTCAGAGCGGCGGCGCCGACCAACATCCATTCCGCAACGGACGCCACGGTGGCGTCCGGGATTGCGGCGAGGCCGATGCTTGCCGTGGTACGAACCTGTCCCGCCTCGATCGCAAAAGGGTGTCCTTCGATACGACCTCGCAACCGCTCCGCGAGGGCTAGCGCGTTCTGCCTATCCGCATGAGGCAGCACGACCACGAAGGTGTCAGCCCTGGATCGTCCGACGACATCGCTATCGCGGACGGTCTCGCGTATCAGATCCGCTGTCGCCTTCAGCACGTGATCTCCCGCCCTGTGACCGACACAGTCATTGACGGTCTTGAAGAAGTCCAAGTCCAACAGCAACAGGCTGGCCGGCACGCCGTAGCGAACTCCGACACGTAACTCTCTCGACAAGATGTCATCGACCGCCCGTGCGTTGAGCAGCTGCGTGAGCGGGTCGCGGAGGTCGATTTCCTGTTCACACCGATGTGTATCGGCATGGCGTAGGGCGAGAGACAGAGCGGCGCCGATCGTCTCAAGCACGTCCCGCTCCCACTGAGTAAAGCAATTCGGATCTTTCGGTTCAACAAGAAGCAGCCCGCTGTCGTCCGATCCGAGAGCAAAACGTACCTCTTGTCCAAAGGTGGGATCCTGTTCTTGCAGCGATTGCCGTGACGGCAACGGCGGCACGAGATAGAGATGCCGTGATCGGAGGCTGCGCCGAGGGCTGCTCATTGCACTATTGTCGGAAGGAATTTGGCCGAGTCTACGGAGCAAATACCGGCACACGAACGCCTCGCGTTTTCGATTCCGAGGGTTCGACCAAGTCCATACGCGGTTACGATTTGATCTCGCGAAGCCAATGATACTGGTATCGATAAGAGGCGGCAATCGTCTCCCCAAGGTCTTGATGATGCCATCTTCGTCTTGTACGCGCGCGAGTTCATCGATGAGACGATGCAGCGCGGTCAATGTTTGCCCGCACTCTTGCAACTGCAGAGACTTTTGCGTGAATGGAGATAATTTGCCGGACGGCATGTTCACGTCGGGTTCCTGCATGGCCATCGCCCACCCCTGTTTCTGCTACGCTTTCATTGAGACGGCCAGGGGGACGGAACGCTCTCTACCGAGCCGATGATGAAGGTTGTGAAGACGCTGTCGATTCGCCGCCGCCTCAGCCAATAGAGACCCCAGCACGGCTTGCACGGTATGCACTCGATTGCGGATCTGTTCATCGAGCTGCAGCAGACGGCTCCCTTCTTCGAGCGGTGCCTGCATCGTCTCCAAGATGAGGCCGCGCTCACGATAACACTGATCCACGATATCCCATTGTCCGAGTTCTGCCGCCTCCACTGCGGTGTTCGTGAGTCGAACGATATCGTCCCGGAACGTCTCATTCGCAAGGATCATCGTACACCGGCCATCTGATTCTGCTGCGCTGCAATCTCACGCCACCCCTCACGAAGTGTGGTCAAACAACGCAGCGGGCCTTCGAGATGGCGCGCATCGTTTCGTGCATTGGCTGTGACCAATTCGCCGAGCATGTAGTCGTAGAGACGGTGTAGCGACCGAGCGATCTCGCCGCCTTGTTCGAAATCGAGCACGCTGTTGAGCTCCCCTATGATGGAAATGGCCCGTCCAAGAAATCGGCCTTTGTCTTTTGGATTGTTTGACTCGATCCCGGCTCGAGCCAGTTCAATCGATTGGATGGCCGCGTCGTAGAGCAAGACGACGATCTGCACCCGGGACGAGGTCATCACCTGTGTCTGCTGATACTGATTCGAGTATTGAGTGAGCATAGGTCCCTTCCGTGGATGATCCTATTGTCTCCTCGTCAGCGAGGAATTGGTCTGAAGAAAACTGATCTGACTCTGAAGTTGTCCGAGCAATCCGTCGAGCGCGGCGTACTGACGACGGAGCCGCTCTTCATACTGCGCGATGAGATCCTCTTTCTTGGCGATCTCGTCCGCCACATCCGAAATCTGGTCTGTCAGACTGTTCTTGCGAAGCGTCAATGCCCCGGACTCGATGTCGTCTAGCGTATCTACCGCAGTAGTGAGAAGCTGCGCGATGCCAACGCTGCCGGTTTGATTGACGAACAGATTCTTGACAGCCGTGTAGTTTGAGCTCAGTGCCGCGTCGAGTTTGGCATCCTCAACAGTCACGGTACCGTCGCGTTCCGTTTTAAACCCGATGTCACCCGCCGTGGTGTAGGTCGTCAACCCCGGCACGGCAGAGGAGAGCGCGGTCCTCAGCTGGCCGAGCACCGTCCGCACAGTCGGCTCGTTGAAAAAGATTCCGCCCTTCTTGGTTGTGATATCGTAGGTGTTTCGCTCGTTGATGAATTTGACCACATCGTTATAGGCGGTTGCCAGCGCGGTAATGTTGGTTTTGACGCCGGCCACATCCCGTGAGACATTGACTGAGATCGTACTTGAACCGGTGGTCTTCGACAGCGTCAAGGTGACCCCGGAAATGGCGTCGGTGATCGTGTTGCTGCTGCGCTGAAACGTCAGCGGGCTTAGACTTGGATCGCCCACGACCACCACCGCATCCTGAGCCGCCTGCAGCGTATCGGCTCCTCCGGTTCCACTGCTGTTTAGAAAATCAAGGTCGGTATCGTCAGCGACGATCGTGATTCCGCTCGTGGCCCCGGTATTGGTGGAGGTCAATACCAGCCGGTACGCGGGTGACGCCTCGCTCCCCGTATTGACGACCGAAGCGGTGACACCTGCACCGAGGTCATTGATGGCGGTCTTGAGATCTTCGATCGTCGCCGTGGCACTCAGCGTCACGGTTTGATTGCTGCCGCTGCCGACGCGAAAGGTAAACGTCCCTGAGCCGCCACTTACGATGTCGGTTGTCGTGGACGCGACCGCCTTCGCGGACTTATTCGTCACCTGGTGCGACTGCGCCAGTTGCGTGACCTTGACGGTGTAGCTTCCTTGTACGGCCGTCGATGACCCCGTGGCGGTGAGCACGGTCGTGTCGCTGACCGATACGCCGGAACGGTCGAAATTCGACGTCAGACGTATTTTGTCGGCGGCGCTTTGCAGCGCAACCAGCTTTGTGCTCAGCGTGGCGTAGTCGGTCGATTTCGAGTTCAGCGTGGCCTTCTTAGCATTGAGCCGATCGACAGGGAAACGTGACGCCTTGACCAGTTGGTCGATAACCTGGCCGAAGTCCAGCCCATTTCCCAGACCGCCAAAACTTATCGTTGCCATCCCCGCCCCTTGTGCTTGCCCTATGCCTGCTCCTTCAACAACAGCCCTTTCGGACTCGAGAGGTACTTTTCCAGCTCCAGCAGCTCTTCCGGCGGAATCTGCCGAATCACCTCGCCGGATTCCTGTTCGACCACCTTCACGACGACTCGTTCGGTTTCATTGTCCACTCGGATCCGGAGCTGTGGGTTTGCCAGACTCAGGACCTCGTTGACCTTCGTTGCGGCAAGATCGATCACGGCCCGATCAGCGGATGCCTGGGAAGACGACTGTCCTTCCGAGTCGTGTTTTTTTACCTTCGGCTTTTGTCCCACCGCGCCCGATGGCTCTTCTCCACGAGAGCGCTCGACCCGAGGATCTGCCTTTGGTGTAACGCTGTGTATCATGGCAGCCTCCGTACGAAGCTATCGACGCCGCGCCCTCTCTTGGTGAGAGGGCGCGGCCCCGATGGTCTGTTATTACTGGAGTAATGCCAGTGCCTGCTGCGGCAGCGTATTCGCCTGCGCGAGCACGGCGATACCTGTCTGCACCAGGACCTGGTTCTTGGTAAACTGCGAGGTCTCATACGCGATGTCCGCATCGCGGATCCGCGATTCGGCCGCGGTCAGATTTTCGCTGGAGATTTCGAGATTCGCGATCGTCGCTTCAAACCGATTCTGAAGCGACCCATATTCTGCGCGGGCCGTTGCCACGGCGCTGATGGCGCTGTCGATGTTGCTCAACGCGCTCTGCGCATTGTTCGCCGACGACACGTTCACACTGCTGATGCCCAGCGCGGAGATCGTCAGCTGGTTCAGATCCATCGTAAGCGTGTTGCCGGTGCCGCTTTTGAAGCCCACCTGCATCGTGAAACTGATGGTACTGCCGCTGGTCAATGCCTGCCCGTTGAACTCCGTCACCTGCGCAATGCGGTCGATTTCCGAACGCAACGCCAAAAACTCTTGATCAATGTACGATCGTTCGGTGGCACCGACTGTGCCGCTGGACGACTGCGAAGCCAGTTCGCGCATCCGGCCCAGCAAATTGCCGATCGTGGACGCGGCGCCGTCGGCGACCTGCGTCAAGCTGATCCCGTCCGAGGAGTTTCGAACGGCCTGGTTGATGCTGCGAATGTGCGCACGCAAGGTTTCGGATAATCCGAGACCGGCTGCATCGTCGGCGGCGCGGGTAATCCGGAGACCGGACGATAGGCGCTCAACCGAGCGAGCCAGGCTCCCCGTACTCACACCCAGATTTCGCTGGGCCGAGATAGATGCGGGATTGTTGTTAACAATAATTGACATAGCCCCTTCCTCCTTGAAACAAAAACTTGATCAGCCTGTTCGCCTCCGGCATCCGTGCAGAAGCGCGTGCCCGGCTCATCTCTATGAGCGGGTCTGATGCCTTATCGGCCGAATCAAGAGGGACTTGAGCCGCCCACTAATCGAGCACGAACACACCGAGCCGACGACAACGAACATCAATCCGCTGTTCCTAACGGACATCCAACCGTGGCAAAATCTCATATTCCAAGAGGTCGGCTATGCGCACCGAGTCCCTGGTTGTCCGCGCCTCCAACAGCTGCTGAACCCATGGTGCCACGGTCGAGACTCCGTTCCCTGCTTGTGTTGGACCCGTAGCCCCATCCGCGAACTCGAGATAATCGGCCAATTTCCCCAACCAGGAGTCAAGGGTGGAAAGCGGCAATGGTCCGAATCGTAATGGCGACAGCAAAGCCGTCCCTTCGGAACGCAAGGTCTCCGCATATTTTCTCATGGTTCCCTCGGCAGCCCGTATGAGCTCCGGCATGGGTTGCGACACCGCCGTCAACTGGCGATACCGTACAACTGATTCAGCGAGGAATGCGGGGTCTAGATCCCGGTCCGTAATCGTACGATGGTCCAACTGCAGCTTCGTGACGATGCGAGCCCGGGCATGGGCACGTTCGCTCACCTCCGTCAGCACATGTTCCATGGTCAACGGCGCATCCACTTCCCACCGGTCTTGATCGAGCGTGATTTGCATGGATCAATCTCCTCTCATTCGATACCGACATACGACTCAGGCGCAAATAGGCTTGGAATGGACGCTTCTCCCGTGGGTGTAAGGTGGCACGCCACGAATTCTGCTTCACGACGCCAACGATGATACGCCGCCGCATGATACTTCGCCATTCGTTCCAGTCCTTGCACATTGTCTTGATGCAATTGGCGCAGTGCCGCCGTAGTGAGCGGTTTTGTAGCCCATGTGGCCATGCCGACCTGAGCGACCTCTTGACGCTCTCCCGCTTGCATTCTCAGAAGGGCTTGAATGGACTGGGCAGGAATCGGAGTTTGCCCGGTGAGCCGAACGATGTGGTCGGCCCGTCGACAGAGACTATCGAGTAGCGGCATCATCGCCCGAATACAGGCCACCGCTTCACCGGCATGCGGAACAAGACTGTTCAGGGTCGGCAAGCGGCTCGGCTGGCCGGTGAACGACTCGTACCAACGGCGGCGCCAGAAGTCTGCGTACCAAGCGACCGCCGTATCTTCGCGGCCCGAGACGAGCTCAAAGCTCCCTAATTGATCAGCATCGATACCCGATCGATAGAGACGATAGCCGGGCACTACCGATGGCAGCGGGCCCTGTCCCACCACATGATGCATAACCTCAGCGACCACATCGACCGTCAGGCGATCCTTGCAGGCATGGTGCGAACAGACTTGATCGAAGCCACAGGGGGCGCATTCCAGATCCGGCTGCAGAACCCAATGTCCCGGCCCGTATGGACCGGTCTCCTGAAAATCCACATGGCCGACCGATAGATCGATGACGGGAGTTCCCACACCCACGGCCAAATGCATGGGCCCGGTGTCATTGGTGAGCAGTACTTGGCACTGCGTCAGGAGCGCGGCAAGCTGCGCCAGTGTCGTTTGCCCGGCGGCGTTCTTGATGGCGCTGCCCCCGCCCGCCTCACGATATGTTCGGATGACATGGGCAATCGCCTCCTGCTCCGATGACGATCCGATGAACAGAAGGCCGCCATCCCACCGTTGACTGAAACGGGCCAACGTCATACCGAAATGTTGTGGCCGCCAGGCCTTCATCACATCGCTCGCCCCCGCCTGGACGGCGATCCATCTGTCCCCCGGGCCACTTAGGCCGGACAAAAACCGCTTCGCCCAGTCGGTACACTCAACCGGCACCGTCACGGACAGCGGCGAGAACGCACCCGACCGGCTCCCTCCCATCGCATAAATATCGACGAGGTTGAATCGATTGATACGTCGGATCAGATGAATATCGGTGAAGTACGCCATCCAGGGATTGTCGATGACCGTACCACCGTCCCAAGCGCTCCGTGCACCCCGGATATCAGGGGCACCGACATAACTCGCCATAAGCGCGCTGGGCCGATTAAACGTCAGATTGACGATGCGGTCATAGCGACGTCTGGATAAGTCTCCGGCCCATGCGGCCACCTCTTGATACAGCGTGACGATATCCTTGACATTGGCCCGACTCTCATCAATCAATGCGTGGAAATCACGGGTGATGACGTCGCGCAAACCGTTCAGCATGGAGGCCACAGGGGCGAATTGTTTATCAACCACGAGGTCCACCGCCACACCAGGCCATTCTTCTCGGAGGCGGGCCAAGAGGGCGCCCATCTGCACCAGATCGCCCATACGGGTGATGTTGATAATCAAGACCTGTTTCACCGCCAATGGCCTCTCTCTTTCCTGCAATCCCGATTCAGGTCTAACGATCCATGCCTACACCAGATCCCTCGTCTCCATCCGATAACTATCCAGCATCAGAACGAGCAGCTCTTCCCGCGCCAGCTCCCGACCTGCACCTTTTACCTGAATTTGGGCTGCGATCTCCTTGAGCTCCACCCGTTGGTCCGGTGGAAACTGCCTGAGGAGCGTCGTAAGCTCGGGGGGTGAGTCGGCGCGCTGCGCCAGAGTCCCTGCATCACGATCGCCTCGCACCATGGCTCCTATCCGATCCGGCTGGTGCATGCCGATCACGGTTAAGAACTCCCTCATACGATGTCGGTACGTATGGTGCGCCAACACGCGGCGGCGCGCCGCCTCGGCGACCGCGCGCCGGCCGGCGGCATCGGCCAGCCAGGTACGAATAAGTGCCGGCACTTCGGTCACCTTGTTGAACCGGACCATCTCCTCAGCGGCAAAAAGATCGGGGAAGAGAGACCGCTCGTCGACCAGTTGAAACGCACCACATGCCGCCAATTCGAACGTCCGAGGATTGACAAAGTCCGCCTCCGGATCGAGCCCCGCACCGGCACAGGAATGAAGATTCAGATTGACGGACGTGGCGTTGAATACTTTGATGCAGGTTTCCGTGTCGATGCGGGCGCCGCCACGCTGGAGCACCGAGGTGAGATCTTCCGCACCTTTCCATTCATTGCCCCAGAGTTTGAACGACCAGCCCCTCGAGAGCCATTGAGGAAGCACCGTGCGTCGATTGGCGTAGCCGGCTCCGACAAACGACACATCCGCGCCATACTCGGCCTGGTCTGCCTCGCTGAGTGTCAGGGGCCGATGCAAGGAAGGATCTGCGGCCATCGGCAGATAGTTGACCTGGCGGGCGCCGGCTCGCCTGAGCGCCGCGACACATGAGGCTTGCTGGATGACGAACCAATAGTCATATCCGCCCGCCAATTGCTGCCAGTAGGTCAGATGTCGGAAGTTTTCCACGAACCACATCGCCGTGAGAAATTTCTTTTTCCGTAGATGTTCGAGTACCGCAAGATTCAGCGGCGCCTGGGCAAGCGCCAATATGAGATCCGGCGGATCTTCGGCAAGATGCGTCACCACTCCCAAGCTCAACAGATCGGCAAACCGGCTTTGCATGGTGAGGCGATGTCGCGTCTCTCGGTAGGAGCCCAATAGCTCATAACTGGCCTGATACGGACTCTGATCCAACCAGCTGACCCGATGGCCCAGCGATTCGAGTGCCGTGACCGTGTGGCGCGCGATCGGGAGTGACCCTCCATAGATGGGTCCGACGACGGCCACATGCAGTCGTCCACCTAGCTTGACCGCAACGATTCGGCTGAGCTCTCTTTCCAAGTCGCGGTGGGCATCGACGTGGAGACGGGCGGCCGGCC
The DNA here is from genome assembly GCA_002083365.1 of Nitrospira sp. SG-bin1. Taxonomy (NCBI): domain Bacteria; kingdom Pseudomonadati; phylum Nitrospirota; class Nitrospiria; order Nitrospirales; family Nitrospiraceae; genus Nitrospira; species Nitrospira sp. SG-bin1. The sequence goes on from LVWS01000016.1 coordinate 21,653, forward strand.
CATACGTCATGAAACGGATCGGTGCAGACGTTGCGCCCAACTGCTCCGCCATGACGACGGGCGCTCCCCATATCCATTCGACCTTGTTGATCCAGGTCTCCATCGGTCTGATTGACACCGCATCTTTGAACTCCGCCGTATCGGGTATGACAACCGCCAGCCGCACCCCCGGCGGCTTCATGACGACCAAGGCTTCGACGTGATAGAGCAAACCCACACCGAGTACGACACCCAGTTCGCCCGCTTTCCATTGGAGCAGTTGGCCTTCAGCCCAAGCGTGGGCTTCCTTACGTGGATCATATCCGCTGTGAACCCATTGTCCTCCATAGGTAGCCGACGGACTCCCTTCTCGGGAGGGTACGATCGTTAGCAATCCACCAGGATGGTCCTGCACGGTCTGGATCAACGCTGGATACCGAATCCGAAGACCTTCGAGATTTTGTGTCAAATAGTTCATGAGAGGACCGGCACCAGTTCATGCCAGAGCGCCTCCCGTTCGCGTGGCGGAATGGCAGCTTGGCCGACCGGCGTATAATAGGCACCCCATCCATCGCAGTGGCTGGTCCATACATTCCAGCCGGGCGATGCCTGACACCCCTGGTCCAAAACCGCCGAGACGGTCTCGTCAACCGGCCAATGCGACGGTGACGGACAACCGGAAACAAGCGAGGAACCGGCTCGCGGTTCGTCATGCTCACGTGTCACTTCTTCAGCTTGCCAGACGATATGATGAAGGCCGTACGGTCCCGTTTCATGGAGACGTGCTCGTGCGAAATACCACCCGATTACCGGCCTGCCGAGCGCCGCAGCGAGATGCAAGGCGCCGGTATCCGAACCGACGACTCGGTGGCAGCGAGCGAGAATCGCCGCAAGTTGCGTCAGCGACGTGCGACCGGTCGTGTCCCAAATTCGGCCCAGAGTTGATGGAGATAACGGCGCTTGAATCTCTGCGGCTCGTTCTCGTTCTGTTCCGACAAGCACGACACGGCCTTGCGGCGCAGACGAAAGAAACGTGGTGATCCATCGTCTCCAGACTTCCGTCGGCACGAATCGTTCGCTCTCTCCCGCGCCTACGATGACGGCAATCCACGGCGCACCCTGTTTTCCGATCGGTTCCAAATCACCCGGCAAGCGGACGGCCGGCGCATCAAGCGCAACGACCTGTCCCGGCGGAGAGACTCCACAGAGCCCACAGAACGCATCCGCGAGATGCACGCGCTGTCCCACTCGTTGTTGTGCCACATTGCGGAGATAGGCTGCCCACGGTGTCAGCCTCTCGCCGAGCGGTCCCTGCAGAACCGGCCCCTTCACCTCTTGTGCAAGGAGAGAGCCGGCCACCAGCGCACGACGATGCTGGTTGAGAACATAGGCGCAATCGTACCGATCGGGTGCCAACGCCATCAGCGCGGTTTCGGCCTCGGCGAGGTGTTCAGCCCGCAAGTTCCGGCAGGCCGCCATCGCGCGGCGTTGCCAACCCGCTCCATCCCACTCGAGGACTTTGCCGACACCCGGCAGCAGATGCCCCGCCTCGGACAGATGCGACGGACAAAGCAGGTCGAATTGGGTCTGGGGATACCGGGTGCGAAGCCCGATGATCGCCGGAAGCGTTTGCAGGAGGTCTCCTAACCGGGCCAGTTGGACGACCAGTGCGCGCGGCATTTCTTCGTACCTCTATTCGTCCTGATCCAGTGGAGAACGCCTTCAGTGCGCTCTTCGAGAGACTGCCCGTGAACGGCAGGCCGAGTCGTCTCAAGGATGCGCGGTTTCCATCACAGACACCGCTTGTTTCGCCGAAATCGCCTGCCCGAGTTCGCTCAAGCCGTCAAAGGTCGGTGCGAGCGCGCGCAGCGTCTCGTATTCCTGGCGCGCCGCCTCCATCTGTTCTCCTCGCACCAGCACACCGCCCAACGCAAAGCGGATCGCCAAATCGCCTGGGTTGCGCAACAGATATTCTCGTAAATGCCGACTCAACTCATCCCAACGGTTCTGTGCGGTACCCGCCCGTAAGAGCCAATGGGCAGCCTCGGCATCGTCCGGATTCTCCTCCAACACTTGCAGAAACCGCTCCCACGCACCCTGCGTGTAGGCCCGACCCATTGCAGCCATTCCCATTCCCATAAGGCATTTCTTGCGATCGGCTCCCTCCTGCAACGCGGAGCCAAAGGCACCCTCCGCTTGCTCATATTGCTCCCGCTGCATGCAGAGGATGCCTTTCATCAACAATGCCTCTTCATGATCCGGAGAAGCCGCGAGTAGGATCCGCAGGTGTTCATCCGCGTCCGCCAGGCGCTTCTGTTCAAGCAGGGTCCTAATCAATGCGAGCCGTTCGGTCGGTGCATCCACCAAGGTCACGTAGCGTGAGAGGAACTTTGCACGGCTATCCGACTCTTGCAGCCGCTCAGCCACCATCGCCCCCCAAGACAGCACATACTGGTCGGATGGCCAGTTCTCAACGAACCCTAGTTCACGTTTAACCGCGTCCCAATCCTTCTTCAACGCCGCGCTTTGCACGGCCGCCACATGCGCCCAGGAAGCGCCGTCCTTCACATCCTCGATCAACACAATATCGCCGCCCAGTTGGTCGTTGCGTAGGATACGTTGGAGTTTGTAACCATCCACATAGAAATGCCGATCTTCGTCGACCGCCCACCATTGCGATCCCCATCGGTCCAAAAAGCGAGTTGCGTTCTGATCGTCGTGGAGCTTCCGTCCGGAAGTCTGGCTTTCGAGATGAACGACGACGCTGCGGGGTTGATAGACGACCGCATAGCCCCGTTCACGCACTTTTAGGCAAAGGTCCGCATCTTCGAATCCATTCATATAGCCTTCGTCGAACCCTTCTACCTCCTCGAATAGGGCTCGCCTGATCAACAAGCAGGCCGCTGTGACGATCTGGAATTCCCGACGTTGATTCACGGCCGGATGGTCTGCTGGAAGATTCTTGTAGATATGGTATGGCAAGCGATGTTCCAGGTCTCGAACGACACCGGCATGTTGAATGGTGCCATTGGGATACAAGAGCTTGCTGCCGACAATGCCCACCTCCTGATGGGCGTCAACTTCGGACACCAACGAGGACAGCCAGCCAGACTGTGGGATCGTGTCATTGTTGAGAAACACGAGATACTGACCCCGAGCCACACGCGCCCCTCGGTTGCAAGCCTTGGCAAACCCGACATTTTCCTCATTTCTGATGATTTGAACGTCACCCTTGAGCTCTGCGAGAAACTCCTGGGTTCCGTCCGTGGATCCGTTGTCGACGATGATCACTTCATATTCAGGCTGGTTCCCGATCTGCGACAACGCAGTCAGGCAATCTCTGGTCAATTCCAGACGGTTGCACACGGGGATGATGATCGAACAGACGTAGGACTTTGCCGAGGCGTCGACCCTGAATCTTTGGAGATGCCGCTGCTGAGCCTCACGTATCGTGGCGTTGCGTTCGGCGTAGGGAGCGTACTTGCGATAGATAATCTCGGTCGTCCGGCGATAGGTATCTATGGTCCCACTGGTCATGGAGGTGCCGTCGTTTCGCCAGGTGAACTCGGCCGTCAGCACAGCCAGATGCTTGAACGGAAACCGTGTGGCCATCCTGATCCAGAGATCCCAATCTTCATGGGCGAAAAGCGATTCATCGAAACACCCCACATCGTCCAAGCATTGCCGCGCATGCATGACACATAGCACAGGGAAATAGTTGCTGATGAGCAGGTCGGCCGGACTGAACTCGCTCGAATACGGCACGTCGCGCGCGGTTTCAACATAGACGCCGTTGACTTTTCGTTCATGCACGCGCCAGGCATCCGTGTACGCGACGCGGCATTCGTGGCGATCCAAATAGCCGACCAGCGTTTCCAGATGGCTTGGGAGGTAGCGATCGTCATCGTCGAGATAGGCAATGTACGCACCCTTCGCCAGGCGCAGTCCGCTGTTGCGTGCCGCCGCCAATCCACGATTCCGATCGTGACGGATCGTCATGATGCGATGCCGATCGGCGCGGGCATCGATGACGGATTCCACCTCGCAACCCGCGTCGTTGACGACGATGACCTCGAAATCTTGATATGTCTGCGCGGCCAGGCTCTCCAGCGCCGTTTGAAGGCGATCGGGACGGTTGTACGTCGGAACGATGACGGACACTTTGGGTGCCCGCGTAATGGGAATCGGGGCCGGATTGGTCGTCCGCTGGCAGGCCCACACCTGATAGATGGGAAGCAAATTCATGGAACGCAGGTCCGCAGGCGTCGGCGCGGGGATATTTCTGAGACTTGACGGTTGGACGTAGATACGTTCGAGACCTACTTCCGAGAATCCCTGCGAGGCGAACAGGACTCGCAGCTGGTCTTCGGTCACCCAATCTTCCACCGGCTGATTGGGCGGCGCGATCGTCTTCCACTGTTCCCACGCTTCACCGCGCGGTGTCGTAAGAATGAGGTAACCGTCGGGCTTGAGCAGTCGGGCTAGTTGTGCCAAAAATGTTTCTTTTTGGCCGTGGGGGACGTGCTCGATGACTTCTGAACTAAGCACGACATCGTACGGGGCGAAATCGGGTCGCTTGAAGACATCCTCCGCCGTCCCTACCTCAAGCCTGAGGTGCGGAAACAGCTTGCGCCCCCAGTCGACGACTCCACTGACAGGCTCAATGCCTTCGCAGGTGCCGTACCCTGCGGCAAGATTGGTGAGCCATCCGCGCCCGCAACCGACATCCAACATTCTGAGCTGCTTGTTCGGCTCCAGCTGCCGTGCACGGCGGAGGATGGACTCCAAGAACGCCGAAATTTTGCTCCATCGGCTCGCTTCATCCGCGTTCGGATGAGGGGTCGACCACGCTGGAGCGTTGACGAACAGATTGACATAGAATGCATCCTGGTTCATGCCTCCTCCATTGATTCCTTTCCTCATATCGCTGGTCGACGGCCCTCTTCCCGCCATTGTCGCCTTCTCAAACTCGGGCTTCACTTGCGCCAATCGGATCACAAACGCCTGTCGTTGGGCGATCGTACGTTCCACTACATCGGCCGGCATGGTATAGGATCGAGTCAGGCATCCTCTCTCTATCAAGTCGATCCAGCCCTCCAACACAAACGACCACTGACGACAGGCTTCCCAGTGCTTGTAGCCGGTTTCCCCGAAAGCTCGGCACAAGGCCGGCTCCTGCATCAGCAGCGTTACCGCCCGTCTGAAATCAGTTACAGGAAGCACCACACCACCGGCATGTTCATGCGCGGCGTCGCATGCGGGTGTCGCCATCCACGGTAACCGGTGACTCATCGCTTCAAGGATGCATAAGGGAGAGGCTTCAGCATGCGAAGGCACCACCAGCACATTCGCCGCCTGCATGGCCGCCGCGATGCCCTGGGAAGGAAGCCCCGCGATATAGAGGACCTCCGGCCGCCCTGCCAACGCCTGCCGCACGCGTTCGACATACCGCACATCATCAGTGGGGTAACCGACGACGACGAGTTTCGCGCCTTGCGGAACAGAGGCAAATGCGTCAAGTAGGCCCAAGTGATTTTTGACCGGGTAGAGGTTTGCAATATGGAGGATAAGAAATGTGTCCGATGAAATTCCGTATTCTTTGCGGAACTCGTCGCCGGATGATTGGGCTGAAATACCGTTTGGCAAATACGTGGTCTTGAGGCCATACTGACCGAAGAAGGAGGCATCGCAACCCTGTTCCGACAACACCACGATGTGATGGGCACGAGCCGCGAGTTGGACCACCAGGTCTTTGCCGTGGTTGATGGTGGGCAACAGATCGAGGATTTCTTTGTTCAACGTCGGCTGAAAGATCAATCGGGTCTTATTCGGCAACAATCCTGTCATTGCTCCATAGAACAGCCCATTGACCGGTGCGCCCAACATCACACAGGCGTCGTATTTGCCGGAGCTGATAAGCCGCTCCACTTCCATCGCACAGACATGAATCGTTCCTTCTTGGCGATCATGGGAAGACAGGGTAATGATCGAAAGTCCCCTGTGGGTCGTGACGCGACGATTGGGATTCGGATACGTGGCAATATCGACACGGTACTCACGACTTAACAGTCCGACTCCAAGCTCTTCGGCGACGCGCTCCACACCTCCAACCGCCGGCCAAAAATGCGGCGTCACAATCAGGGCTGATTTGATTCGCGCTTCGTCCTCCCGCTTCGATGGATAGTCCGACACGGCTGGCGCCAGCTTCCGAGCACACTGTTCCTTCCACTTCACCCGTTCCAGCGGAATCGGCCCGTGGGCGAGTGGCGCCTTGCGTGCCACGCCATACGATTGCGTCAACGGCGGATCAGTCAAAAACAACCGCCTGAACACATCGATCTCATGAAGATGATAGGCTCGGGCATCCTTCTCACGATCGGCTGCCAGCGGCGCGTTGATGATCCCGTGCACGGCGCCCAACAACGCGAAGAGCTGGAGCGGATCGCCGGTCTGGCGATAGGCGTCCGCCTTGCGACGAATGTCGGATGTCAAGACATTCCATTGCCGGATATCTTTCTCATACATCGTCTTGTACCGCCGGTAGATGCTGTCAACCGTGTAGGACGTGCCATGGCGACCTTTGACGTCCGGGTGGAGGATCCAGTGGATGCCGCGACGTCCCATCTGTTCCAAGAGATCCATCTCGCTGGCCTTGACGTCGTGAAACACGAGTGTCTTCATAAGCGACGTCCGATAGATCTTGACTCCTTGAATCGGCAAACCGCGATCATCGTCAAACAAGTGGAAACAGATCATGCCGACGTTGTCCGGCGCCGCCGTCATGACCCCCTCCATCGAGGCCACGGCGTCCGGCTGCAGAATCATGTCCTCGTCGACCTGGATGAAGTATTCGGTCCGGCAATCTGCGATCATTCGTTGAGCCGCTGCGCTGAAGGGGCTGACGTTTCGGATCATTTCCACTTTGAACGTCGTACCCTGCTGTGCATCCAACGCCGCCTTGCAGGCCGGAAAGACCGGATCGTCGACCGTGAGCACAAAGACCGTGGTGGCGGCGCGGATTTCATGATCGGATATGTCGGTAGTGGGTTGGACCAACGGTGGAGACGGGCGTGTATCCAGTACGGCTGTCTCCGCTGTGTCATGACAAACCCCGAGCGGTTGTTCTGTTTCGATCCACTCCAACCACTGCCGAGCTCGATGTTCAGCCGTATGCGACCGCAACAGCTCCGTGCGGGCGGCTTCGGCAAGGTTCCTGGCGTAGTCGATGTCGTGACCTATACGCTGGACATGTTCCTTCAGGACTGCCGGTCGATCCCTGGGATACAAAAGAATTTCTTGCCCTTCCTTAAACAACGCCTGCGTACGAGGCCGATCCGGAATCTTCCATGAGACGACAGGCCGACCGGCGGCCATGGCCTCCACGACACGCCCGGCATAGGATTGAAACAAGCTGGGAAGATTGACGATGGCACTCCAGGTCTTCAGGCTTGCCAACCAATTGGTGAAGACGGCTTCTCTCAAACGACGCCACAGGCCCACGTACTCTGTGAGCGTGGCGAGATCGGGCCGCCATCCGGACCGCATCCGTTCATGCATCTGTTGATGGAGCGTATCGAACAGGCGGGGATAGTCGGTCTCAGTTTCCGGGGAAGGTGGATGGATCAGCAAAGCTTTCAGGTCAGGATCGGTCAACCAGGCATTCCGCTCTCCATAGACCTCCCCATAGAATGCGGCTTCGGAACGTGCGGGTCGATCGATGGATGCTGTGATGAAGCGCGACGGCACCGCCGAAGGCCAGAATAGCGCATGAACCCGACCGCCTTGATTGAAGATGTCCGCATCGCTCTCATCCGCAGCCAAGACATGGGTACAATGCCGCACTTGTCGTTCGACAAACTCACGGCGTTCTCGCAAATGCGGCCATCGCCGACAGTCCTCTTCAGAGTACCGAAGGGATTCCATAATGAGGCCGACCCGTACCGGCGCCAGAGCGCCCACCCACTCCCAAAACGCATCTGAGTAGCGGTTGTGAACCAGCCACACCCAGACCTGATCAAACCGTTGGCCGGCAAGCAGGCCTTTCGCATGATGCACCCATGGCAACGACGCCCCGTCCGGGGTATCGCTGATCGCCGGGAGTACCACACACGCACATCCATTGGCCCGCAGACCCTCTTCAACGGCGAAACTCCCGAGATAGGACCATGCTTTTGCCTGGGCCCATCTCCCGAATTCCAGTTGTACTAATAAGACTTTCGGATTTCCCATACGATCCCGTTGTCCGCCGGCTGGTTTCTTTGCATCACGCCGCAAGCTTTTTTCGTAGGTTGTCGACCAACCGGTCAAACTCGATCAAGGCTGGATGAAACTTGAATTGTCCTCGGTTGACGTCATAGTACGTCACGGCGGCATGATATGATCGTTGTTCACACATGGTGACCAGGCGGTCTAAGAATGTGCGCACCTCTTCCGGCGTCCGTTCGCATGGATCCCTATTCTCGCCGCCTCCTGTTGCCTCAACAGTCTGGCCGAAAGGACATTCCTCCTTGTCGGGAGTCTCCGCCTCAAGCGGCAACAGCAGTTCCCCGTCCTTTGCAATCGGCAGATTGAGTCGGACACGCTTGCAGCAATGTTCGCAGCCCGTCACGACTTGAAGGCCGTGCCTGCGAACGTGCTCGGGCTCCGTCAATTCGACGTATGAGAAGCTCCGTTTGCAATGGGGGCATTCGGCAAAGAGCTCCCAAAACTGGCGACTGCTATTCATCGTCATACGATTGTGAATAGCCCGGTGCACGACACGAGCCACGTCCACCGTCTGGCAGAACGGCAGCGCATCGAATGCGATGATCGCCCGCAAATATCCAATCCATTGCGCGTCGGGTATCTGGGTCATGTTAAACGGAACTTGGTCGATCGTTTGGTAGAACTTCAATTTGTCCGGCATCAGACCCATCTCTTGGCAGACACCGTACAGACCGCTGCCTGGGTAGGGTTGAATGCTGCTCATGAAACAGTGGATGTCTGCGCAATAAGTCCGATAGAACGTCAGGGTCTCGGATATCGTCTCAGGAGTTTCGGCCGGATCGCCAAAGATGAAATTGCCTCCGAATCCGATTTCGGCTTGGTCTGCCAAGGCGATGGCCTCGGCATACTGCTCGGGCTGTGTGCCTTTTTTCATACTTTTCAGTACGCGCTTGCTGGCGCTTTCCATGCCGTAACTGAAGTAGGAACACCCCGCCTGCTTGGCCAGCTTGAGACTGTCGAGATTGAGCCTGGCATTGGCATGCGTTTGGAACATCCAATTGAAGTCCCATCCATATCGTTCTCGATATTCGATCAGCGAGCGGCAGAATTCATCCAGCTTCTGCTTGTTCACAGCAAACAATTCATCGAGGACGATGAGGATATTGAAGTGATAGCGGTCATAGAGCTGCTTGATCTCCTCCATGACGTTCTCTGTCGTGCGGGCCCGGTACTTCGCCCGTCCCCCATGCCCATGCAAACAAAACGTGCAGGCGAACGGGCACTCCCGTGCGGATACGATCGGCATGATTCGAGGATCCTTGCGATAAAACCTATACAAGGGACGGGACGCCAATGAAGCCTCCAACATCCCTTCGACGTCGAACATTGAATAATCAGGGAAAGGTTGCTCATTCAGATCCCGTCCAAATTTAAGATTCTTTTCTGTGAGTACCAAATGACCTTCTTTCTGGTAGCAAAGATTTGGAACGGCGTTGAGATCTCCTTTTCCTTCAAGTGCGTCTGCCAGCATCACGATTGTGTCGTCGGCTTCACCAGCAAGAGAGTAATCCGGTTTGAGCGTTGAATGAATAAACTCCTGGTCGTACGTGATGATCGATCCGCCCATGACCACCGGCGTGGACGGAGCATAATGGCGGATGATGTGCAAGGCATCGTGCAGAAACTTGAAGTCGGTGCAAAGACCCCCGATTCCGATCAAATCCGGCTTCGCATCGGCAATGGCTTGCGCGATCTTCTTGTGGATCATATCCATGGCCGACGGATACCCCGGTGCATTGTTGGGGTTACACCCGAACACCTGAAGACCAGCGGCCTTCAAGGTCGCAGCGATATACGCAAATCCACTCGCGAAATCGCATGGCGCCAAGAAGGAGGGATACTGGGTCGTATAGCGGTATGTCGGCGGTATCAATAACACCTTCATCCTGCACCTCATGTCATCAAAAACATGTCACACGGTATCGCATCGACCCGTAGATGATTCCTGTGCCATTCCGTCCCAACGGTACAGGACAACAGTCCAATCAGTGATACCCACTGTCGGTGTCATGGATGTGAGGGAATCATCAAGATCTGTGCCATCCACGATCAACCGTGAGACTGGCACATTTCAGTGAGAATGCGTACTGACTACAGGTCGTGAGTGCTGGCCCGGCAAATTCTGCCGGTCATGATTGGGTGGCACGAGGAAACCTTTGACCGGTTCGGAAGATGTATGAACAGTGATGATTTACCCGGCTCCGAGCAGCTCATTCCCCTGGGATCGCTGAAAAACACATTGCTCGACCGCCTGCCGCACGGATCCGCCCCACCCGCGATACTCGATGTACTCCAGCTCGTTGAATCGAAACTCGAGGCCGATCATCTCACTGCCATCGCGCGTGTCGGCGTTCTTCACCATCCCAGTCAGATTGGTGATATGTCCCAGTCCCGGCAATTCGAACTCCAGGCGAACCGTGGCGCCCGGACAAAGCCATGCAGGTCTTCGAACCAATGCCACGCTGCATCCTCCCCCGCTGAGGTCCTTCAACAAACCGCCGAAATAGTTGCTTGTAGGGAGCACGGAGTCGGAAGCGCTCTCATGATCAGCCCGCATCAATAGAATCGGTTCGTTGGTTGGCACACGAAGATGTTTCCGCAAATGCATTTCCTCCACGGCCTTCGGATAGGCGACGAACAGCAACGGCACCGGTGAGGTCATGAAATCACGGATTTCACTCCGATACCCGACCAACTTGCCATCATGAAGATAACTGACGGTGCAAGGAGTGCCTCCCGTGATCAGTTGATCATGACCGAGCTGAAGCGGCCATTCGCAAACGATCCAGGCGTGATCCTTCCAGCCGAGAAGTGTCGTGCCGTACATGACCTTCTGTTGTTCAAGCAGAAGGGATAGTTTCAGAGGAAGCCCGACCGATAAAAACGATTCCGCGGGAGGAACAGACACGACAATATCGTTCATACCCGTCGTTCCCCGATAATCATCCGACCTTAACCGACTCTGATGATCCCTATCGGAATGTCACCGATAGACTTGAGGCTGAACAGCACGATGAAAGCAGTCGGGACGGAACCGATCTCAACACGTCACGATTCACTGGTAACGATCAAGTTTGACGCCGGCTTCGCCGATAACACCCAGGGATCTCTCTACCGTCGGCAAGTCCGACCGGAGACCCTTCTGACTTGGAGCCCAAGGCCTATGGCGATAAAACGTATCCCTATCGAGCGATTAACCCCCGGCATGTTCATCACCGAAATGGATGTCCCCTGGTATCGAACCCCATTTTTCTCTCACAAACGACTCATCAAGGACCTCCAGACCATCCAACTCATGAAGCAGCATGGGATCAAGATGGTCACCATCGATACCAGCAAAGGGGCGGATGTCCCTTCGTCATCGGAGTCATTACCGAACACACAGAATACGCAGCACGCCTCGGCCTCATCCCTTCCCAACCCGGACCCCCCTTCTCCAGACCCAAAGGCGGGACGTACGGCTGAGGCGAAATCCGATGATCATTCTGTCACGGTGGTCTATGCACAGGCGCAAGAAGCGGTTGAACGCATCTTCAAGGACCTCGAGCGGGGAATTCCTCCGTCTCCCGAGACGACCAAAGCCATTGTGTCAAACGTACTGGGACAAGTACTCAGTGACCGCGCCGCGATGGCGACCCAAGTCGCCATCCAAAAAATTAAGCAGTTCGACCGTTCCCTGACGGCTCATGCGTTGGACACCTGCATTCTGTCACTCGTGGTAGCCATCGAGAGCGGACTGGATCAACCGACACAAGAATTGGCCGGCATGGGGGCGCTACTCCACGACGCGGGGTACGTCCGTCTGCCACGCAATCTTGTTCGCAAGCGTGAGGAATGCAGCGGAAAGGATAAGACCCTGCTCGAACAACATTGCAAACTCGGCGTCGCACTCCTCTCCGAGCACTCCGACATGCATGAGGACGTCTTGCGCATCGTCAGGGAACACCATGAGCGGGCCGATGGAAACGGGTTTCCAGCACGTCTTGGACACGATCAGATTTCCCGCTTGGCGCAGATCGTCGGCATCGTCGATTTTTATGACGGCATGGTCAGTCGACGCGGTGCCCGTCCGGCAATGATACCCCATGATGCGGTTCGGCAGCTGTTCTTGGCTGGAGAACAAGGACATTTCGAAAAATCTCTTGTGGAGATCATGATTCGGAGCATCGGAGTCTACCCGGTCGGAAGCCTCATCAGACTCAACACCGGAGAACAAGCGGTCGTGGTCGGCGTCAACCCTCAACAACGGCTGAAACCTCTGGTAAAGGTCACGACCGACCCACAAGGAGGCTCCTATGCGAGGCCGATCGAGCTGGACTTGGCGGCACCATCCCCCGATCACACCGTGCGAACCGTGCTGCGCGTCCTAGATCCGACGAAAGAACGAGTCAACATCGGTATACACCTTGATCAAACCCTCTCCGAAGTCGCATGATGAAATCGCCTGGACACAAACGCAGACGCCATCGGTATCGTCCTGCCGCCTTGCGCTCCGCTTCTACAGAGTTCGACCAACTTGAAGCTATTCCGCTGGCCACCGTCATCCTCGACCCGGATCTCACCATATTGAACGTGAACCGGGAAGGCCATCAGCTGTTGGGACCGCGTTTTCCCTCCTCCACGGATCGATCTTTTCCCTCTCTGTGGTCGAAGCTTACTCAATCCGATCCAGCCGCCGTTACCACGCGACTGAATGGGGTGCTGACAAGCCGCCGTCCGACTTCCACGACAGAGCACCTTCTCCTGCGAAAGGCCGCCCACCCCATTCCAGTGGAATGGACTTGCGCGCCCAGCACATTCAAGGGAAGAACCATATTGATCGTCAGTATTCGAAACTTGTCCCGTGAACTGGAATTGGAGGAGGATCGTGATCGATTGGCGGCGATTGCTGAAGAAAGTCCCTTGCCCATGATCGAACTGGACCGGCATATGAGTCTGTTATATGCCAATCCAGCCATGATCTCTCTGCTCTCTCGATTCGGATATAGTCTCGAAGGATTTCCTAACGTAGCCCCCGGTGACCTTCCGGACATCGTGCAACGCTGCCTCGCCACAGGCCAGATGCTGCATGACGAGACGGTCATGCTTCCTGAAGCCAGTTTTTCATGGACCTTCTGCCCGGTCGTCACTCATGGCGTGGTCCGAGGCTATGCCACCGACATGACCGGCGTTCATAAGACACAGCAGGCGCTTCAGCAGTCGGCGGACCAACTCCTCCAAAGTAACCGTCGTCTCGACCAAGCGCTCGAGGAAGCGAGGGAATCCGCACACGTCAAGACGGCGTTTCTGGCGACTGTCAGCCATGAACTCCGAACGCCCATGAACGGCGTGATCGGCATGACCAGTCTATTGATGGAGACCGCCTTGACGCCTGAACAACAGTCTTACGCGGAGACCATTCGACAATGCGGGGAAGCGCTGCTGCAGCTGATCAACGACGTGCTCGAATGCAGCAAGATCGAAGCGGGCAAGTTGGAACTGGAATGCCTCGACTTCAATTTGCGCACCACGGTGGAGCAGGTGTTGGCACAATTCGCCGAGCGGGCGGAGACGAAAGGGTTGGAACTGACCGGACTTGTTCACGCGGCGGTTCCGACGGCACTCAAGGGCGATCCGGGCCGCCTCCGTCAGATCCTCACCAATTTGGTGGCCAACGCAGTGAAGTTTACCGACAAGGGCGAGGTGACTCTGCAGGCCTATCTCGAGGAAGACCAGTCCGACACGGCCGTCATCCGCTTCGAAGTTTCGGACAGCGGCATCGGGATTCACCCGAACACGCAGGCCAAACTGTTCCGTCCTTTCGTGCAGGCGGATAGTTCCACGACGAGAAAATACGGTGGGACCGGCCTCGGTCTTTCCATATCCAAGCAACTCGTGGAATTAATGGGAGGGCAAATCGGGGTACGCAGCACAGAGGGGCAAGGCAGCACTTTCTGGTGCACCGCGAATCTTCGGAAACAGGCCGATTCCCCCCGCGCAATTCTCCCGACCGGAGACCTCACCGGAAAGCGTATCTTGATCGTCGATGACAACGAATCAAACCGTTTGATTCTTCACCACTTGGTATCCGGCTGGGGAATGACGGATGACCTCGCAGAGGATGCAGAATCGGCCATGCGCAGTATCGCCGAGGCAAAGCAGCAAGGAAAACCGTACGATCTGGCAATTTTGGACGTCATCATGCCGGGAATGGATGGTTTGCAACTCGCGCGAGAACTGCAAAGTCACCCGGCTGGATCCGGAATCCGACTCGTTGTCATGACCTCCATACTCCAGCGTGGCCATGCAGAACAGGCTCGCCAGGCAGGCGCGATGGGGTACCTTCCGAAACCCGTCCGCCATGATGAATTACGCGACTGCCTGCGGACCGTGCTCGGCCTGCCCGAAGACCACGCGCCGAAGAACGTCCGGGCAGGCTCCGTCGTGCCTCAACTCGTGACCCGACACATGGTCGCGGAAAATGTGCAACATCGGCGCATTCTGGTGGTCGAAGACAACATCGTCAACCAGAAGCTCGTCGTACGAATGGTCGAAAAACTGGGCTATCAACCGGACGTTGTCGAAAACGGGCAAGAAGCGCTGGCCGCACTTGCCAAGGGAAACTACGCCGTCATCCTGATGGATTGTCAGATGCCCGTCATGGATGGATTTGAGACGACTCGATGCATTCGAGAACGTGAAGCGTCGGCAATATCGCCTGACTCGTCGGGTGGAAACGAGAACCGCTCAGACGAACTTCCACAATCGGCACCGCACATGCCGATTATTGCGGTCACCGCCAATGCGATGCATGGTGATCGCGAGCGCTGCTTGGCCGCCGGAATGGACGATTACCTCTCCAAACCGATCAAACTCGACGAATTGCGGAGTGCCCTGACACGGTGGGTCGCCGCACCGCCCGACGCGGCGGGGCTCGGAAAGCAGATATCCGTTCTCAACGCGGTCGATCCGACCCGGGGAATTTTCGATCCCGTCAAAATGTACCAGAACATCGGGAGCGACAGTGAATTGTTCGCGCAACTCGTCCGTCTCTTTCTGGATCGCCACCAAACCATGCTGACGGACATCAGAACTGCACTGGCCAGTGCCGACGCGATCGCCGTCGAGCGCATGGCCCACACCTTCAAAGGCACCGCCGGAAATCTGTGCGCGTCTGAGGTCGCACTCACCGCCGGCCGCCTCGAAGCGGTGGGCCGGCTCAGCGCACTCCACGACGCCCCACCGGTCTACGCACAACTTGAACTCGAAGTCGCGCGACTCGTCCGTGTGCTTGAATCCTACCGGCACGGATATCAGCCCATTACCCAGGCAGCCGCCTGATCCACGACTCGCCCAAACAACGTATACGTTGGAATCCCGCCATAAGGGATGAGTAGGTGAACAGGCCGTGGTGATGCCATCATACCCGCCATAGTGAACCATACCATGAGTTACAGCGCTCATCACGAATCAGTTGAATTCAATTCATTACTAGTGGGCGCGTTCAGTGCTTTCAGCTCTAGTCCCTCTATTTCTTGAATTGTTTTTCCGGCTATCCCTTGGAGATCTCCATACATCCCCGCCGTTGCCTGCATAACCCGATCGATCTGCTCTTCTCGCTTGGCCCACTGCTTGGTAATGGCCTTCTTCTCTTTCTCGAGGTCCTCCTGCATGGTGGAAAAGGCTTCGACGATCGCCTCGACTCGATGACGAAAACGTGGGCCTGTCAGGTATTGGTAGATCATTTCCGTTTTGGTCTGCTGTCCCTCGGATGCTTGGCGGGCGCATCCGACCTCGATGAGCGTGTGACGCAGAGTATGCGCTAACGGGGATACCGTCTTGGGATGAGTCACCCAGACACCATCGACAACATCAAAAGTTTCTACGTCTTTTGGGAGGGATTGGCTGACGATGACGGCAATCTCCGCCTTGGCAACCCGCTGATCTTCCCGAAGCTTTGCGAGCCAGCCATCGCTCCAGTTTTTAGTTCGTTTCGATTCCCAGATGATCGTCCCACAGGGCTGTCCGTTCGGTGCAATAACACGCTGAAGCACATCCCCACCGTGCTCTCCTTTGGGAACCGGCTCGACTGTGTCGCGAGGGAACTTAGCACGTAGGAGCGCTTCCAGTTCAAGCTCCTGGACTTCTCCCTGCAATTGTTGGGATCCCTGTTCAGCCTTCCGTTTCAGTTCCTCAATCTGCTTTTGCATCGAGGCGATGGTTTGCTCTTTTTCCAGCACTTTGAGCTTCAGCCCTTCTTCAGCTGCTTTCTTGGCCTGTTCTCTCGTCACCGCGAGCCCTTCCTGAACCCGCTTCTCGACGGTCAACTCCAGTTCGCGCTTGGCATCGTCGAGTTCCCGCTGCTTGCGGAGCAGATCGGCCTGAGTTTTTTGTGCCTCGGCAAGCTTTGTTTCACGCTCCTTCATCAATGCGGTGAGGTCTTCAAGTTCCTTGACCTTCTGGTCAAGATCGCTCTGTACGGCCAGCTTCGCTTTCTTGGCCTCCTCGGACGCAATCCTGTTTCGCTCGGATCGAAGTTTCTCCGCGACTTGCTCATCAAGCTGTTCTCTGGCTTTCGTAACGGCTTCTTCGCGTAAGCGAATCTCCGCTTCCCGCTTCGCCGTCTCCGCATCTTTATGAGCCAGACGCATTTCGTAGTCGCGGCGTGTTGATTCAAGCAGCGGCGCGGCCAGAGATTCCGTGAGCTTGATCTCGGTCTTGCACGATGGACAGATAATCGTTGGTTCGCTCATCACGCGTCTTTCGTTGCAATTGTGGAGCGTATAGAAAACAGGTTTGGAACTTATTATTCCCAAAACCCAGCTGACCCATGCACGATCAGCGGAGAGGCTTACCGCTTTTTCTCGGAGAAAGCAATCATCCCGAGGACAGAGAGACTCAAACAATAAAAAGTTCACGAGAGGAAGTCAGGGAACCGTCACTGATCCGGGGATGGTAAGTGGCGTCGCCGGACGGAGGCTCGGGCATCATCCAGTGACTAAACCCGACATTCAGCGGCCAGATCGATCCCCGGCGTCTCAGAAGCCGGAGGACCGAAGGCGGGAAACAGCGGGTGCCGCGTCGGAACATCTTCCCGGAGAACCAACTGCTTTCCGAGTTTGGTCTTATGGCTGATGACCAGCGGCCCTCGTAAATTGGCGGTGATCCGGGATGGATCATCGGACGGAATGGTCAAAATTACAACCAGCGCGAGGTCTTCACGTTCCCCCGCCCTGATTTCAGCCAACGCATCGGGTGGAACGTCGACATGATAGTCCGGATAAAACAGGGCCGGGTCCAGGATCACGAATGCGAGCGCCGGTTCCTCCACGGATTGGAGCCACTTAAAGGGGGCTTCGGTGTCATGGTCCAGAATGACATACCGCTGCTGCTCAGGGAAGCCGAGCAGGCCGGAAGGAAACGTCAAGATGCTTTCGTCATGGACTTCAAATGATCCAAACCGAGTCGACGCGCATTTCACGATGATATCCTCATGAGGCAATCCGAGATTTCGCAGGGATCAAACGACGCAATGCGTCAATGGGCACGACGCGAGTCTTGGCCGCCAACCGGTTCTCTTCTTGAATCCTCGCGTAGACTTCTTCGCGATGAACCGCAACCGTCTGTGGCGCTTCGATTCCAAGACGGACTTGGCCGCTTTTCACTCCAAGCACGACCACACGGATATCCGGACCGATCGTGACGCTTTCTCCACACCGACGACTGAGTACCAGCATACCGGCCATCCTTGGCAATAGGCATGAGTCTCACCTCTTGTCGGCCCGCTCGACGAGAAACTTTACGCGGCACGGGTGCGGCTCATTGGACGGAACAGCCGAGGAGCGCGGCCAATGGCCGACGCTAAAACTGTTCTCATAAATAGTTCAACAGCGAATTCTCAAACACTTTGGTCAACGTCCTGCTCGCCGCTTCGATCGCATATTGTTGTAGAGTAAGGTCCGAGATCGCTTTGGCCAGATCGACGTCTTCGGTTTCCGAGAGTGTCCGCACAAAGAAGCTTTTGGCGTCCTTAAGCTGTTCCGCGCTCGTGGTCAAGCGATTGGATGTCGCGCCGACTTCTCCCTGGATGGCGGCAATCTGCGACAGGCCTTGGTTCAGCCCTCCCAGGCTGTTGCTGATATCCTGCCGATAATTCCCACGTAGCGCACTGACCAATTGTTTGACCTCGGCAAAGAGATCGATTCCGCCTTCGATGAAAGCCCGATTGCCGGCAACGTTGGTCGGCACGGTCTGATCTGTGCCGACTTCGATGGCATGAACTCCCGCGTCCCCTTGGTACTGGAGGCCGGAGACGACGGAAAACAGGTCGCCGGTTGCCGGCGCACCCGTTTCGTTGGTCAACGTCGTCCGGAGGCCGTCGAAGCTGATTTCACCCCCCGATATATAAGTCTGGTTGGTCAGGACATTCTTGGGCGACAAACTGACCGAGAAGGTGTCCCCGGTTTGCGGTCCTCCCTGTTGGCCGTTCGCCAATACGACACGCAAGCCCACGAACGTAATCGCCTCACCCGACACGTAGGTGTTGCCGGACGACAGCGTCGTGCTGGTGGTTTGGTCCACCACCGAATACTGTGTCGGAGACGTGAATAGAATTTGATAGTTGTGCAGTGCCAGCTGTGCCGCGTTGACCATACCGGCGTCCATGACGGCGGCGCCTCCGGCGTTGGATGCCCCACGCGAGGTGGTCACGGGTGCCGTTACATTCAAGACATCGTACGTGGTCGGCGACGTGAACCTGATCACATAGTCGTCCAAGGTGGCGGCATTGTCGTCGGCCACCCGACCCTGTCCCGCAAGCACTCCCCCGGTGTTGCCGACCGACGACGCGACGGTGGCAGTCAGCGCGAACGGCACACCACCGTTCGTCTCGCTGCCGCCCGCGAATCCCAACGCGGAGCGGCCCAGACCTCCGGTGACGCGCACCGTGGATTGCGAGCCGCTCACGGTCGAGGCAATGATCAATCGATCTTCTTCAAACGAGACGGTCACACTCTTTCCGGCATTGGTCAAAGCCGTGTCGGCGTTGATGCGGCTTTGGAGGCGCGCCGCCAGTTGCTCGCCGGTCAAGGATTCCGCTCCGGTCGTCAAATCAATCGTGCCGGATGTCGTCCCATCGACCGTCACGACGAGCGTATCATTGCTGCCGTTCGTCAGCGTCATGGGCGTCGTGACGGCAAGCCCGGTGGTCCGTCCGTGCGTGCTCGTGCCGGTGAAGATCGGATGATTGTTCAGTTCCGTATTGGCCGCTTGTTGGAGCTGCGCGAACAATTGCCGTACTTCCTTGGCCCCGATAATTCGATCCGCTGCACTGTTCGTGTCGTTACGGAACTGCACGGCGAGCTGCTGCACACGGGACAGGGAGGTCATCGCTTGGCTCAACGCCTTGTCTGAGAGATCCAACCTCGTCTGTCCAAACAGGATGTTCCTTTCCCGTTGCTCAATGACGGCAAGCGAGGCTTTGTCCAATGCGATGCGATTGAATGCGCTGGGATCGTCGGACGGCTGACGCACCAACTTTCCGGTCGACACCTGCTGCTGGAGTTCCAGCGCCCGAGCCCTCGCCCGGACGAGATTGTTCGTAAGCACACCGAACGTTTGAAGCTCCGTCACTCGCATGGAAGCCTCGACACTACGGTTTGATCGACAACAGCGTTTGGAACATTTCGTCTGTGATACGGACCAGCCGCGACGCGGCCTCGAACCCTCGTTGAAACTTGATGAGATTCACGAGTTCCTCGTCTATCGAGACGCCGGAGACTTGAGCCCGCAACGTCTCGATCTGGTCCTTCAACATTTCCTTCGCCTCTTTTTCGCGGTCGGCCATTTTGGCGGCGACACCGAGTTCCGCCGCAGCCGATCGATAGGCATCCTGTAAGGTCCCGTCGTCCAAGCTCGCGAATCGGCGGTGCTGGAGTGCCACGAGCGAGAGCACATTGGTATTGTTGCCCGGGACGCCGGTTCGAGTCGAGGAGGCGGCTATGGACGCCGGATTTGTGAGCACCACTTCCAGATCACGGGCCATGTGGCTGTACGAATCGACTCGAAACACATCTCCGGCCGCCGCCGAACCCGTCAACGTCACGCTGAGACCATCGAACGTCAGCGTCGTCGGACTTGCATACGTGCCGGACGCCGATGTACTCGTGCCGCTGAGTAATCCAAGCGACGCGCGGGCCGTGCCGCCGGTCACCGTGACGGCCGATGCAGTTGTCGTATCGTTCGAGGTGATGAGCAGCCGGTTGGTCGTGGTGTCATAGGTGACCGCCACGGTTTTCCCGGCCGCCTG
This sequence comes from Nitrospira sp. SG-bin1, assembly GCA_002083365.1. Lineage (NCBI taxonomy): Bacteria > Pseudomonadati > Nitrospirota > Nitrospiria > Nitrospirales > Nitrospiraceae > Nitrospira > Nitrospira sp. SG-bin1. The sequence goes on from LVWS01000016.1 coordinate 42,183, forward strand.
CAAGGTCGTGTCGGCATTGATCTTGTTCTGTACTTCTTGCGCGAGAGCCGCACCGGATGTGTACGGCAAGCCAGGACTTGCGGCTCCTCCCATAGTGATCGTGCCGGATGCCACGCCATCGACCGTGACTGTCAATGTATCGTTCATGCCCGTGACGATGGACAGCGGATTGTCCGGAGAGGGTGCCGCGACGGCTGTGCCCGTATAATTACCGCGGACGGTGGCGCCGGTCGTCATATCGACGATCGTGTAGGCTGACGCAGAGGAGAAACGGATCTCGTAGTCGTGAAACGTTAGGAGGCTATTCGCCGTAATCACACCGCTATTGATCGCAGCAGCCCCTTGATTGGTCGTCATGGCCCGCGTGGACACCGCCGCGGGGCCAAAAAAGTCGAGCCCGGTCGATCCATCGAGTCCATACCCTTGTCGATGGATCATGTTCACGGCGTTCGCGATGGTGGCCGACAGCCTGTCGAATGAGGCTTCCAAATCCCGCACAGTCGTGTCGCGAACATCCAACAGGCTGCGCAAGCGGCCGTTCGAGATCAATGTATCGATACTTAAAGGCCGCGTTCCCCCTGTCTCATACCCGACCGAAAACAGTCCCTCGTTGTCCGGATCCTCTATGGCGCTCAACGGCCGAATGGTAGATCCCTCCACCAGCACCTGTCCGCGAGCCGCAAAGACGGTCAGCGCGCCGGTGCCCGACTCCACGGTCGTGATATCGATGCGTGTGGCCAACTCATTCAAGACTAACTCCCGCTGATCCCGCAGATCATTGGCGTTCTGGCCCGTCACCTCAGCCGTAACAATCTGGTTATTCAGCTCGCCAATTTGCTTCGAGAGGCTGTTGATCTCTGTCACGGTTTGTTGGACCTGGAAATTCAGTGACTGTCGCGCTGCGGCCAGATCCGAAGACACCTGGTTCATGCTCGAGGCCAGCTGTCTGGCGTTTGCCAGCAGGACAGAACGAGCCGCCAACTCGCCAGGATTGGTGGACACATCCTGCAAACCACGAAAGAAATCATTCATTCGCGCGGCGATCCCGTGGTTGCTACTGTCTCCGAACAGGTTCTGCAGCCGAAACAACTCCTCCCGCGATACCGACAAACGTCCGAGATTCTGCTCTACGGTGGTAAGCTGCCGGTTGACGAATTGGTCCGTATACCGCCTGATAGCCGTCGCCTGCACCCCTGCCCCCACCATGCCGGGCTGTCCATGCAGCGGCGGGCGTTCGGTGAGCACCGCTTCCTGCCTGGAGTATCCCGGCGTATTGACGTTGGCCACGTTGTTTCCGGTGACGGCCAGAGCCTGCTGCGACGTAGAGAGCGCACTTCTCGCGATGTCAAAGAGAGAGGTGAGACCGATCATGATCAGCCCTGTTGGTGAATAAGCACGTTCACACGGCTTGCGACGAACGACTGTCCATCGGCTCTATAAAGATCCCGGCTAGGAGCGACAGGAGTACTGGCCGACAGCGCTTGGTCGACGACACCTCGAATCCCTTCGATGAGCACGACGTTCTGTTTAATCTCTTCACGAACTGTCTTGGCCATCGTCATATAACTTCGATAGGCCGTTCGCAAGTCGTCTGAAACAGCAGCATGGAGCGCATCAATGAGTTCCTGGGTCGATACGGCCCCCGATGGCAGACCATAGTGCGTCGCCAGTTCTTGAACTAGCTGCTGCCGCCCCTCTGTAAGAGATTGCAGCGATTCTAGAATCGATAGCCGACGGCAGTTGATCGAATGAAACTCGGCGATCGCAAGTGTTCGGATGGCGGCTCGTTCAGCCTGGACCGTCTCCAGCAACTGATGGCAGGTGGCCTCTTCTTGGCGCAACATTTCGCAGAGCTGGATGATCGACGGTACGGACGTGGACGGGGGCATAGAGACTCCTTTTCAATCAGGTACGTGCAGATGCGTACGCCGCATTCCGCCATCCATTCCCCCCCTCTCCTTCTTGCCTCGGAACGAGGAGGAACGGAACCATGGCGCGTGACTGTTTAGGAGCCTGGCAAGGCGGATACTAGAGTACGGCGTCGGTCAGCACCTGCTTAATGAGGGCATCTCCTACCGAACGACCACTGACATCGTACGTACCGCTGTCAAGCGCCCGCCTGATGCGCTCCACATGTTCCGTCCGCCCAGGATCAGGCTGATTGGCCAGCTCCCGAATCCGCTGAAGTTCCTTCGCTTGGGCAGAAATCTGCACCCGGTCCTTCCCGACCTGGGTGCGGACAGTCGCTTGTCGGCCACCTGCTCCTTCCGTTTCCTGAACCCCAAGCAACAGCTTTGCGAGATGATCGACCTTCCCATGACCTGAAATCTGCATGGCGCCGCTCCTTCCCCGGCTCTTTTCTCCCAACGACCATTCGGAGAGAATTACGGACTTTACCCCGGTCGAGCTTCTTATCGGTTGCTATCCAGTCAAACTTGAGCGTTCCTGAGGAAGTGATGAAAAACATCGTTGCGCATAATCCTGAACCATCTTGGTAATGCCTATTCCCCCGGATTCCGCCGCTCGCTTCCCGATTTCCTCGTCATAAAACGAATAAAAATATGCCCCTTGTTTGTTGGCGAGGGTTCCCTCTGGAACCGTTTCTCTCATAACCTTGAGCAAATAGGAGATAAAATATGCCTCAAATTGCCGCCCGGCTTGGATCAGCTGTTGGTAAGCCTCGGTAGTACTTTGCGATTTTGACGGATTCATGTGTGGGTCCGGATAACTGGTGCGTAGAGCGAACGCCGGATTCATATCCAATGAGGCAGGCGGCATGGAACTGTTTCTATATCGTTCTATATTATTCATATAGTCAATGCGATAGCTAAATTATTTCAAGGTTAGCCTGAAGAGCACCTGCCGACTTCAGAGCTGAAAGAATTGCGACCAGGTCCCGTGGTGTCACTCCCACGGCATTGAGAGCCCGCACGACTTCTCCCAATGTCACGGTTTCATCCACAACCAGGAGCCTCGATTCCTGTTCCTTTACCTCGGTCTGCACGTCCGGCGTGACGGTAGTCTGCCCCGCGGATGAGCCAATGATCGGCGCCGGAGGCTGCGACACGTTCAACGTGTTTTTCACCGAGATGGTGAGATTACCGTGAGAGATGGCGCACGTTGAAATCCGTACATGTTCGCCTAACACCACTGTCCCGGTCCGTTCATTGACGACGACTTTGGCTACGGAATCGACGGTCACATCAAGCCCCTCGATCGACGCAATATACTCGACGACGCGGCCTTGAAACGTTTGCGGAATCGTCGCCTTGACGGACCCGGCGTTCACGGCCACGGCACTGCCCTTTCCAAAGGTACTCTCGATGGCTTCGGCGGTTCTGATGGCAGTCGTAAAGTCAGGTTGCCGCAGGAGTATCGAGACCGTTTCCCATGAGTCGATGTTGACGGGCAGTTCTTTCTCGATAATGGCGCCCCCGGGAACCACACCGGCCGCTTGGTGATTCTTCACCACCGTCGCCCCGCCGGCTCCGCCCGTCCCGCCAAGAAACCCTCCAATCGAGACCGGTCCCTGCGCGACAGCAAACACTTGCTGATTGGCGGCCTTCAACGGCGTGAGCAGGAGAGTTCCGCCTTGCAGACTCTTGGCATTCGCCATCGACGACACCACGGCATCCAGCGTCATCCCTGGTTTCGAGAAGGGAGGAAGCTTCGCCGTGACCATCACCGAGGCGATATTCCTGGTCAGTAACTGGATGGGATCGATCACTAGATTGACGCCCATCTTGTTCAACATGGACATCATGGCCTGAATCGTGAACTGTCCGCCGATTACTCTGTCGCCGGTACTATCCAGACCCACCACCAACCCGTAACCGATCAGTTGGTTTTCTCGCACCCCTTCGATCGCGCCGATATCCTTAATTCTCACCGCATCGGCGCTTGAGGGAGCCCCAAGACAACCGGTCACGATCAGCGCACTGAAAACCTTGGATACTCGTGTCAACATGTGTCGGTACGTATCCTCGCTAGGAACGTTTGAAAACGGACTATGGCGACCTACGGCCAAGATGAAGCGCGCCAGCCATCCTTGCTCCGAGGCTCTTTCTTTCACCGTGCCGGGATCGATCTCCTCCTGTGAATGGAATCGCCTCCCGCCTCCAAAAGAGGGAGGATCGAAATCAGCCCGTCGTACGACTCCACTCCGCACCATCATCTGAAGCGTCAGGCGATTCATAGGTCGTCGCTTGGGAATGCCCCTCGTCCTCGTCTTGTGCCTCAGCGAAGCCTTCATTGAACCGTCCCTCCTCAGAACGGATAGACCCAATCGAGAATACGAATGAACCACCCGGGCCGTTGTACATCGTCCAAAACACCGAGACCTGAATATTCGATTCTGGCATCCGCGATAGCGGATGAGAGCACGGTATTCTTCGTATCGACATCGACTCGACGCACGATGCCGCCGATGCTCATCAGCTGCTTTTCACTGTTCACCGACACTTCGCGACGGCCTTCGATACGAAGATCGCCGTTAGGAAGCACTTCGGTCACGATCGCAGAAATGGTTCCGGTCAACGTCCCTTCTCGGCTCGTCGCGCCTTTTCCGCCGAATTTGCTGTTGGCGCTCGCGTCTATGCCCATGCCCCGTCTCGTTTCATCACTGAATCGTACTCCTGGTATTCCGATATACCCCATGGCGCTACCGACCAGGCTGTTTTTGATCGTCGACTCGCGTTGGGCCGCAGTATCCGCGGACTTCGACCCTTTGTGATTTTCGATGATCTTGACGGTGAGGATATCGCCGATGCGCATCGCGCGGAGGTCCTCATAGAGGTAGGCGCGACCGTTTTCTTCCTGCCACAGCGATCCGACGGTTTTTGGCGGAGGCAAGGGAGACACGACAACCTTGCTCGAGACATTCGGCGGGCTTGAACAGGCCTGAAGGAGCAGTATCGCGGCTGTAGAGTAACAACCGACCGCTGCTCGAATACGACTCCGACGCTCTATTTTCTTGCTGAATCGGATTCGCGTACCGGCCGTTCCCCAGGCCAAGACATCGCGTCGTTTTAAATTGGTGCCGTCAAATGACATCGTGTTAAAACTCCACCTCCACGAGACTAGGGGCGACCACTTTGGCCCGGAGTTCCCTGCCGGAATCGAGATTGGCGACCATGACGGTCTGCCCAACCTGTCCGCTTGACTTCGTAATGCCGTACGTTCGGATCGACAGCCCCCCACGCCGCGCTTCAATAAGCACTCGATCTCCTTTTTTGACCACCGAGGGAAGCTTCACGAATGCGGGACGCAACGGAGTATCGGGGGGGAGCGGGCGAGCCGCGCTTTTCCCGGCGACTTCACCTGGGTCGATGACAAAAGGATGGTTGATCTGATGCACGCGCATTCCGACGGTCTTGAGATCGCCCACATCGATCACTTCGTCCGCCTTAAGGAAGCGGGTCACGACGACCGCCTCGATCATCGCGACAACATCCGCGACCACCTGGATGGTCTTCCGAGGTTTCCCATTCACCATCGCTTCCACATGGAACGCACGCCTTCCTAGTCCTTCTTCAGCAGGATTGGCAAGAACCTGTAACTCCGCCGCTCCCCCGGGGATCATCACTGGGTCAGCGGGATCTATGACCGTCACATGCACCGTCTTGACCGTGCGTCCCCACTCGTGTTCCAGATATTTCTGAATGGCCTTCCGAATCGAATCCGGATGGACCTCGCTGACGGTCGCTCGGTCCGCCCCGGTGTCGGCTGTCTTTTGATTCGGACCTCGGGACACCGGCGAATTGGACCGCGGGTCACCGTTGGAGCCTGCGATGGCCACAGCCACATCGAAGTGTCCGGATGAAAGGATCAGGAGCAGGATCGGCAACAGACCGGGCATGAAGTGCTCCTTATCGTCTAAGATTGTTCGCAATGGCCATCATTTCGTCCGACGCCTGAATCGTCTTGGAGTTGATTTCATAACTTCGCTGAGCGATGATCATGTTGACCATTTCCTCGGCAAGATTGACATTCGAGCTTTCCAAGAATCCCTGCTGGATCGTGCCAAATCCGGTGGTGAAACCTCCTGTCCCCTGCGTCGGGGGTCCTGAGGCGAAGCTGTCAATGAAGAGATTGTTCCCCATCGCAACCAAGCCGGAGGGATTGTCGAATCGTGTGAGCTGGATTTGCCCGACCTGCGAAGCCTGCGTAACACCGGGCAACAATACCGAAACAGTGCCGTCCTGACCGATATCCACCTTCAGTGCGCCGGACGGGATGGTAATCACGGGATTCAGCAGATCGCCGTCGCCCGTCACGAGGTTGCCCACATTGTCCCGCTTAAACGACCCGTTTCTGGTATACATGATCGTCCCATCGGGCCTGGAGACCTGAAAAAACCCGGAACCGTCGATGGCTAGATCCAACTCATTATTGGTTTGCCGCATGTTCCCCTGAAGCCATTCTTTCGCCACCGTCGTCGGCCGAACGCCCGCACCGACCTGAATACCGACCGGAAAGACCCCGACGTTGGATGCATTGGTGCCCGGAAGTCGTTGAATCTGATACAGCAGATCCGCAAATTCCGCACGACTGCGTTTAAAGGAGTTGGTGTTGACGTTGGCAAGGTTGTGGGCGACGGTGTCGACGTTGATTTGCTGCGCCGTCATTCCGGTCGCGGCGGTCCACATGGCTCTGATCATCTCACTCCTCCTCGCTCTCTGACGCCGTCACAGGGTTTCTGGTTTCAAGTGCAGAGTTCCACCTTTACGAGGATACGGCGCACATGAAACACGTCGCGTGCGACTCGAAACGGACGCTACAGAACCCGCCCGACGTCTTGAATTGCGATCTCCGCCATCCGATCGAGCGCCTGAATCAGCTTTTGTGTCGACTCATAGTTGCGCATCCCTTGAATCATCTTCACCATCTCGCCGATGGAATTGACGTTGGACTCTTCGATGTGACCGACCTGAATCTGCGGATTCTTCGCCACTGTGCCTTTCTCCGAGTAGAACAGTCCTTCCGACGACTTCTGCGGCATCTCATTATCCGGAAAGTCCATCACTTTGATCGTCGCCACAGGTTTATCGTCGACTTTGATCTCTCCCTGTGCCGTAATGTCCAACTTGCCGGGAGGAATCTTGATCTCTCCCTTCATCCCCATCACGGGATATCCCAGTCCATTCACCAACCGACGTTGGTTGTCGAGCGAGAGCATGCCGTTGCGGGTATACCGAAGCCCTTGCGGCGTCTGTACTTCAAAAAACCCTTTCCCTTGAATGGCGATGTCCAGCGGATTGCCGGTTAGTCGAATGCGACCCGGCTCAAATGTGGTCTTCACCTTATGCGGCGCGACAAAAGCTCGCTCAGTTGGTCCAAACGGTCTGGCCATGATCTGTTGGGCTAATCCCGCGGTTCGACTCACCGCCGGAATCACCGCCTGGTACCGTGGGAATATGGCTTTGAATGCCTGCTCATCCTGCTTGAACCCAGCGGTATTCACATTGGCCATGTTGTTCGCGAAGACCTGCATCCGCCGCTCATGGGCCAGTGCGCCGGACAAGATGGGATAGATGCCACGATTCATACCGCCGACTCCCTTCGTTTCGAAAGAGAGACAGCAACCCTCATGCCAGAGGCCATGAGAACAGGATGACTTAGGATGGGATTCGAACACTGCTAAATAAGGCCTTGAACTGACATCCGCGGTGAAGCACCAGTCCGACGTTCGCTCGACCCGTCATGGCGAGGGGGTGAATTCTACCCAGCAAGGTGAAGATTATTCCTAGCGAGAGCTGTTGAGAGGAGCCTCGTGTCTGCCGGAAACCGGCGACGGGAGGATATTGGCCTCATGGGGTGTCGCCCATGGCTGTGAAGCTTCCACGATCAACGTATGTTCCGCTCCGTTTGGTCGACCGCTCTTCAAAGCGTCCGCGGCCGCGTCGAGGAGCGTCTCTGCCTTCGTACCACGTTGCGGCCCGACGATTCCCCCAATCCTGCAGGACAGCAGCATTTCCTGGCCTTCGATCAACAGGGGGAGCGCGATGGCTCCGTGGATTTTCTCCGCGATCCATCGAGCCTCGTCCGGTGATGCCACATTATCGACAATCACGGCAAAGGTATATTCGTCCAAGCGTGCCACCACATCATGAGGTCGCAGCGCGCTCTTGATGCGGGCAGCTTGAACTCGAACGACCAGCGTCATATTGGGTGCCGGAGAGGAGGCTGTCAGAGGGCGAAACTGTTCCAACACACACACCAACACCGCGACGTGCCGTGTAGCGGCCTCCGCTCGACTCAGTGCTTGCCCGAGCAAGACAAGATAGAGTCGCCTCGTAGGCAAGCCGGTCACGCTATCGTACGCCGAGATCGCACTCACCTGTCCGCGGCGCGCAGGGTCTCGACGATATGGCCAACACACAAATCCCGCGATGCAAAATCCCGCCGCGATGAACAGGCCCATCCATCCGATGACGAGCCTTGTGGAAAGCGCTTCGGCACCATTCGCCGAACCGACCGAGGTCGTCTCCACCCACGCCATGCTGGCACCGCACACGGTGGCTGAGGCACTCCACCATGCGATCGAGCGGTGGCGCGATGGCAGAAACCCATCTCGTGATGTCTTCAGATCCATCGTCTTGACGGCTGATAGAGGGCCTGATGTGAATTCACTCAACCGGAGGCCCGATCGATTGTCTCAGCCTGATGCGAATTCCCATCCGCTGCACCAGATACCGGTCGTGATCCGCCCCATAAAGGTATCGGTCTCTCACACGCAGAACTGAAGACGGCGATCGCAGGACATGACCGAGGGGACCACCACGAATTCCCGCAATCAGCCGACCGGACCGGTTGACCGATTCGTCAATTCGGCATGTGCAAGTGTGCTTTGAGCCGGATGATGGCCTTGGTATGGATTTGACAGACCCGTGACTCGGTGACTTTCAGGAGTTCGCCGATCTCCTTCATCGTGAGCTCCTCATAGTAATACAGCGTCAGGACGAGACGTTCTTTTTCCGGCAACAGTTGAATGGCCTCGGCGATCGATTCACGTTCGCGCTCGTTGACCAATGAAGAGAGCGGATCCAGCGTGTGCGTATCGGCCAACATCTTCACCACTTTGTGTCCGTCCGGTTCCTGAAGGCTTAAGTCGTCGACACTGATCATCACCGCGCCTCTGGCACGCGTAATGAAATCATCGAGCTCTTCCAGCGACATCTTCAGTTCTGCGGCCACTTCTTCATCATGTGGGGGTCGCCCCAATCGACTCATCAGTGCCGTGTGAGTTTTTTGAAGCAGGCCGATTCGTTCATGAACGGAGCGTGGAACCCAATCCATGGAGCGGATCTCATCGAGCATGGCTCCGCGGATTCTGAACTCCGCATACGTCTTGAACTTCGCTTCGCGCGTGGGATCGTACTTGTCCATGGCGTCCATGAGTCCGATCGTGCCGACCGAAATCAAATCTTCCGCGTCCAAGTACGCCGGGAGCCGGAAGGCCAATCGATGGGCCATCGCGCGAATGACATGGGCAAACTCCTTGATCAATTGTTCGCGTCTGGCGCCCTGAGCCGAAAACGATTTCCGTTCGGATGGTAAGGCTGTTTTGTTCATGATCTTCTCATGTACGGTCCTGTTTCAGTTGCCGGCCGGCGTCGCCGCCCGGTGCCAAACGAGCTGTACCGAACTCTTGAGAAGACGGGGCCTCGGCCACTGGACGATCTGTTGTGCGGCCCGCTTGAATGCTTGCGCGGATGGCGCATCCGGGAACAATTCCAAGAGGGCCTTCTGCTGCATGACGGCCAGATGCACGTAATCGTCATAGGGGATCGCCCCGACCAATTCCACCGCGACATGGAGAAAGTGATCGACGGCCACATCCAACTTACCGAAGACCTCGGCCGCTTCACGTGGGCTCTTGGCCTGGTTCACCAGCACTTTGAAACGACGCTCCCGATACTGACGAGCCAACACCTTGATCAGGGCATAGGCATCCGTGAGCGATGTCGGCTCCGGCGACACCACGATCATCGTCTCATCCGCCGCGGAGGCGAAGAAGGTGACGTTCGGCGAGATGCCGGCGCCGGTATCGATCAAGAGGACGTCCATCTCCGAAGTAAGTTGAGCGAGCTGCTCCTGAATCATCAATTGCTGGGCCTCCGTGAGCGCCGTGAGACGGGGCACACCGGAACTGGCCGGAAGCACATGAATGCCCCCCGGCCCCTTGAGCACGATCTCGTCGAGCGTATGGGTGCCCAGCAAGACGTCTTCGATCGTATGTCGCGGGATCAGCCCGAGCAGGACATCGAGATTGCCCAAGCCCAGATCCGCATCCAAAATCAGCACTCGTTTTCCCATTTTCGTGAGGGCAATGGCCAGATTCACGACCACATTGGTCTTCCCTACTCCCCCTTTACCGCTGGAAACCGCGATGACCTGAGTCGATGGGCGACCTCCACGATTCAGATCCTCCGACATAAGGACGGATCTTCCCGTTCTGAACGGCATATCAGGACCTCCAGTCCGATTATCCATGGTGAATCCCTGCTCCCATGAGCGCAGGTGTTTCGTCCGATGATTGAACCGCGCGGTTGACAAGCACCTGAGCGGCGATGGGGCGTTCCGCGGTCAACAACGCCGCCAATCGTTCCGATGAAGCCACCTCGATATCGCCGGGGACTCGCCGCCCGATACTCCAATAAGAAAGCGGCACACCGGTTTGATGGGCGACCTCGAAGATGGTGCCGAACGATTCCGTCTCGTCGAGCTTGGTGAACAGGAGCCGCGGCTGAGGCAGATCATCGAGGCGCCTCGTGATGCGACAGAGCTCCTGTTCCCTGGTGGACGCCGGAAGGACCAGATGCGTGGTCACCGCCTCGCGCGGGAGAACCCGCCGCAATTCCTGAGCCAATTCAAGATCACCCGACCCGATTCCGGGCATGTCGATCAACACGAGATCGACCTGTGTATGGCGACGGAGCCCGTCCCGAATCTGCCGTGCCGACACGGCGCATGCAAACGGCACCCCCACGACCTTGGCATACCGCCGCAGTTGGTCAACGGCAGTATCACGATAGGTATCAAAGGTGATGAGAGCAACCGATCGCCGTTGTTCAAGACGACAATGCGCCGCCAGCTTGGCGACGGCGGCGGTCTTCCCGGCTCCGCTGGGTCCGATCAGGAGACCGATGGCGGGATAGCCTTCTGCCTTGACGATCGGCCCGCTCGTTCTCACCCGTTTTGCGATTTCACAACGGAGGGCATGCCGCATCGATTCATCGTCGCACGGACCGGAGGCTTGCTCGATCTTACAGGCTTCGTTTACCAGGAGGTCCGCGGTAGCCGGACTCATTCCTTGCTCGACAAGCGAGCGGTGCAGCAACACCTGAACGGATGGCGGCTGACTTTCGATCGCTCGATCGTCCGCCCTGGAGAGATCCTCCAATAAGCGGCCCAATTCTTTCATCATGCTGTGCACATGCCGAATGCGTTTCATCTTTACCGGCATGGCGATCGGCTTCACCGATACGCTTCGCTTACCGACGGCCGGAGTGGTCGTCTCACGATTCGGTTTCAGCATGCCGTGCAACGTCTTTTGAAAGCTCAGCCGGGACGGCGCGTCATCCGCCTCTGGATCAGACGGCCGGCCAGGCGACGCGGCTTGCTGCCCGGGGTCAGTCCCCGAGGAAGACCGACGTCCCTCGTCGTCGGTCGCGGCCATCACTTCAAGAATCGGCCGATTGAATGCCCGCAGGACCCGTCCTCCTTCGCGCACTTCCTTCGCCGACACGATGATGGCATCCGGCCCCAGTTCATCCTTGATGGCACGTAGGGCGTCCTGCATGGTGAGCGCATGAAATGTCTTGACCTTCATGACTTACCTACGACCGGGCCAATTCAAAGTCGATCCGCACCGTATCCAACGATTGCAGACGGACAAAGGCATCCACTTCGTTGAGTCCCATGACCGGAACTGCGTGCAGGATGCGATCGCTGTGCCGGCGAAGATGACGGCGAACCGTCTGCGAGCAAAGAACGATCGGCTGCTGTCCTCGAGCGGCGACCCGCTCGGCGGCTTGCTTGAGAGCGGTCAACAGCTTGTGAGAGAGCGTGGGGTCAAGGTTCAGCGTGGCTCCAGGCGGCAATGCCGCCGCCTGTTCCGCCAATGATCGATCCAAGCGGGGATCCAAGGTAATGACTTGCAGGCTGCCGTCGGGCGCTTGATACTGTTTGGTGATGGTCCGAGCCAGCGCTTGCCTGGCATACTCCGTGAGAACTTCAGCGTCCTTAGTGCTTGTCGCTTGATCGGACAAAGCCTCGAGAATCGAGCGGAGGTCTCGGATAGGAATGCCCTCTTTGAGAAGGTTGCCGAGGACTCTGACCACCGTTCCGAGGGGCACCAACGTGGGAATGAGTTCCTCCACCAGTTTCGGATGCGATTTTCCGACTTCGTCCAAGAGGGCTTGTACTTCTTGTCGCCCCAACAATTCATGGCCATGGCGCTTGATCAGCTCGGACAGATGCGTGGCGATCGCCGAACTCGCATCCACCACGGTGTACCCGGCCATCTGGGCCTGCTCCCGCGCGTCTTCGGGAACCCAGAGTGCCGGTAGCCCGAATGCCGGCTCCTTGGTCGCAATCCCCTGCACCAGACCTTTCTGACCCGTCCCCGGATCGATCGCCAACAGATGCCCGGGTAAGACGTCGGCCTTGGCGACCTCCACTCCCTTCAAAATGATGGCGTATTCGTTCGGGCGCAATTGAAGATTGTCGCGGATATGGATCGGAGGCACGACAAAGCCCATCGATTCGGCACATTGCCTCCGGAGCGCCTTGATCCGATCGAGAAGCGCCGTGCCTTGCGCCCCTTCGACCAGTCCGATCAACCCGTACCCCACCTGAACTTCCATCAGATCGAGCGGAGTGACTCGGGTCAGAGCTTCTTCGGCCTTCGGGGCAACGGGAGCGGGGGCGGGAGCAGCTTGAAGCTGTTCCTGCTGATGGAGGTGGTAGGCGATCCATGCGACACCACCTCCTAGAAGGAGGAACGCCACGTGGGGAAGCCCCGGGACCAATCCCAACGCGAGAAGAATACCCGCAGCGATGCCCACCGGTTTGGAGGACATCAAAAGCTGCCGAGTCATCGCCCCCCCCAAATCCGTTTCCGATGCCGCGCGCGTCACCACGATACCGGCGGCGGTCGATACGATCAGGGCGGGAATCTGCGCCACCAACCCTTCCCCAACCGTCAACACGGTATAGGTTTGAGCCGCGAGTGCCGGACTCATACCCTGTTGCAGAATACCGATCGCCAATCCACCGATGATGTTGACAAGGATGATGATGACGGCGGCAATGGCATCGCCTCGAACAAACTTGCTGGCGCCGTCCATGGCACCGTAAAAGTCCGCCTCTTCCGCAATCTCCCGCCTCCGGCGTCGCGCGTCCGCTTCGTTGATGAGACCGGCGTTCAAGTCCGCATCGATGCTCATCTGCTTTCCGGGCATAGCGTCCAATGTGAACCGAGCGGCCACCTCGGCCACACGTCCGGCGCCCTTCGTCACTACGACAAAATTTATGATGACGAGAATCGAGAACACCACCAAGCCGACCGTGTAATTCCCTCCGACGATGAAGTTTCCGAAGGCTCGAATGACCTCGCCGGCCGCCCCAGCCCCTTCGTTGCCATGCAGCAAAATGAGCCGTGTCGACGCAATGTTGAGGGAGAGCCTGAACAACGTGATCATCAACAGGATCGACGGAAACACGGAGAACTCGATCGGACGCCGTACTTGTAGTCCGACGAGCAAGATAATGACCGACAGGGTGATATCGAAGCTCAACAATAAATCGAGCAGAAATCGAGGCAGCGGTAACAGCATCACCATGAGAATGGCCACCACCCCCACGGAGATGACGACGTCCGGATGCTTGATCAACTGGTTTCGTTCTACTGGTTCTATTGCCGCTGCCATGGTCCCCTACCAGGATGGTGCATACGTGCTCCGGCGCCGTTCTCGCATCGCTTAGACAAATGTTGCGCCTGACTTCTAAGACACTGGGCGCTCACCAACTCGCGCCCGTCCGCAAACGTGAGGCTCCTTATTCGTCGCCTCGCGGACCTCATGGGGTCACGCCTCTGGCGCGATACACAAATGCCAGGATTTCAGCCACCGCGCGGTACAACTCATTCGGAATCTCTTTGCCGATCTCGACGAGTTTAAACAGCGTTCTCGCCACGAGTTTATGTTCCACGACCGGGACACCGTGGTGCCGAGCCAGTGCGCGAATCCGTTCAGCGACCAACCCGGCTCCTTTGGCGACCACGACCGGAGCTCCCATCGTGGCGGTATCGTATTTCAGGGCCACAGCGAGGTGTGTCGGGTTGGTAATCACGACGTCCGCCGTTTTCACGGCAGCCATCATGCGTTTCTTCGTCATCTCACGCTGGATGGTTCGGACGCGACTCTTGATAAGCGGATCGCCCTCCGTGGCCTTGTGTTCCTCCTTGACCTCCTCCTTCGACATCCGCAGACTTCGTTCCCACTCGTAACGCTGGTAGACATAGTCCAGTCCGGCCAGGACCGCGATCGACCCGACGGCGGCCAATCCGACCTTCAATGAGAGCCGTCCGGTTACCTGTAGAACGGTATCCATATCGAACTCGATCAACCCCGGAATCTGGAGCAAGTCATACCGCGCGACCCAAATCCCGACACCCGTCACGATCGCGATCTTGAGCAGCCCCTTCACGAGCTCCATCACCGATCGCAGTGAGAACAATCGGGACAATCCCTTGATCGGGTTGATGCGCTCGATATCCGGTTGAACCGCATTGGCGCGCCATAGCAGCCCGGTCTGCAACAGCGAGGCCCCGCCTCCCAGCAATAGAACGCCCACGATGACCGGAAGGCTCAGCGTCACGACCGTTGCGGCCGCATGGATGACCACCGCATGCACCTGCTCGATCGACATCTCTTTGTAGAAATCGAGCGGGAACGAGAGTGTAAGTCCTTGACGGGTCATCTCCGTCATTTTCTGAACCCCCACCGGCAGCATGCTCGCCAGCAACCCGATGCCGCTCAAGAGAATGACGGCAGTAGACACATCGCGACTGATGGCGATCTGTCCTTTTTTGCGCGCCTCTTCCTTCCGTTTCGGCGTCGCGGGTTCTGTCCTGTTACTCCGATCCTCAGCCATGCCCCAGCGCTTTCATGAGACTCTCGATCGTCCACTGCAATCGCTCTAGTTCCCGAACGAGAAGTTCCACCACAAACGGCACTGACAATCCCATCACCGCCAATCCTCCGGCAATGGTGACGGGAAAACTGAGAACAAACACGTTGATCTGGCTCACCGCCCGTCCAAGAAGGGCCAACAGAATATTGATCAGGAGGATGAGGACGAGCACGGGCGCCGCCAATTTCAACCCCACCGTGAACATGTGCTGGGATAAACGAAGGATATCGTCCCCCATGCCTCCCGGAAGAGAAGCGCCGAACGGCGGAATGGAGTCATAGCTCGAGAGGATCGTGGCCACCAGCAGCAGATGACCGTTCAGCGAGAGAAAAATGAGGGTCGCCAGAAGCGTAAAATATTGGCCGATGATGGGCGTGTGATCGGCTGTCGCCGGATCGAACAGCTGGACGACGCCGAATCCCATCTGCATACCGATCATCTCCCCCGCCAGTTCCAGTGCGCTGAAGAAGAGTCGTACCGCCAGTCCGATCGTGAGCCCGATGGCCATCTCACTGATCAACCCGGCGGTTAAGGCCATCGGGTCATAGGGCACGACAGGAAGTCGGACCAAAGGAGCCAACAACACTCCCAACGCGAGAACCAGGGCCAGTTTGACTTTCACCGGAACCGCCCGACCGCTCAAGACCGGCAACGCGGCCAACAGTCCCCCGATGCGGGAAATAAGGACCAAGAACCCTTGGAATTCCGGCAGAAGAACCTGGATAGTTTGGGTCAACGCCATCGTTTCGTCTTAGTGCACGTAGTTGGGAATATTCATCAGGAGATTCGCCATGTAGGTGGTCATCACGTTCAGCATCCACGGAAGAAAGAACAACAACGCCACGAACAGAGCCACCACTTTCGGGACAAAGGTAAGCGTGGCTTCGTTCAGTTGGGTCATCGCTTGAAACGCACTGACCGCCAACCCGATCAACAGACTGAGCCCCAAGATGGGCGAAGACACCAACAATGTCGTTTCCAACGCTTGCCTACCCAGCTCGGTCACGATTTCCGGCGTCACTCGGTCCCCTCACGGTCGGAACGCGGCCAACGGTGGCCCGGTCCTCAGGCTGCCGATCCCTATTGAAAACTCCGCACCATCGATCCCACGACCAGATACCAGCCGTCGGCCAATACGAACAGGATCAACTTGAACGGCAGAGAAATCACCACAGGCGGAAGAAGCATCATGCCCATCGACATGAGTACGCTGGCGACGACCATGTCCACGATCAGAAACGGAATGTAGATCAAAAATCCGATTTGGAACGCGATGCGGAGTTCGCTCAGAATGAAAGCCGGAATGATCGCTTGCGTCGGCACATCCTCGACCCGATCCGGCTTCGGCAATCGACTCAGCTTGACAAAGAGTTCAAGATCCTTCTCCCTCACCTGCCGCAGCATGAAGCCCCGCACCGGTTCGATGCCTTTGTTCCACGCATCTTCATACGAGATCTGCTCCGCCATCAACGGTTGCAGCGCATTGCTGTAGATGGCCTGCCCGACCGGCGCCATGATGAACATCGTCAAAAACAGCGCCAACGACAATAACACCTGGTTCGGAGGAACGGCCTGCGTGCCCAGCGCTTGCCGAAGGAACGCCAACACGATGACGATTCTGGTAAAGGACGTCACCATGATGAATAACGCCGGCGCCAAGGAGAGCACCGTGAGGAGGATCAGAATTTGGATGACCACCGCGGTTTGCTTCGGCCCGTTTGCACCGAAATCGATGCTCACCGACGGCCCGGCCGCCGGCGCTGAAGTCGGTATCACGAGCAGCATGATCGCCGCGACGGTGATCACCCACGGGATGTGTGGGCGCACCGCGTGCTTTTCAGCCATGGCGTTCCTTGTGTTGATGCAAGTCACCGAACGCTCGGCGCCGAATCCAGGAGGCAAAGATGTCCTGCGGCCCCGGCGCCGTCTCCGTGGAGGGATTTTCGCGCGTCGGGGCGAGTAATTCGCGCAATTCAGCGGAATCGCTGAGGCGCCCCAGCGGGACCAGATCGGTCGCCGTCGTTCCCACGATCAGATATTCTCCCGCCACCGATACGAGGGCGATCGTCTTACGCGGTGCGATGTATCCGCTGGCCAGGACTCGCACGAGCGGACGCCCCCCGGCGATCCCCAAGCGCGGCCCCATCCACCGCCGAACGGCCAGCGTGACAAGCCCCATCAGGGCCAGCACGACGGCCAGGGCCGCGACGGTGCGGAATAGGCTTTCCCACAGATCAATCACGGCCTCTCCCTCGAATCATTCAACGAAGTTGCTGCACGCGTTCCGCCGCACTCACCACATCCGTCAGGCGAATGCCGAATTTTTCATTGACGACCACCACTTCGCCGCGCGCCACCAGCTTGTTGTTCACCATCACTTCCATCGGTTCGCCGGCCAATTTGTCCAGTTCGATGACGGAACCTTGCGCCAACTGCAGAAGATCCCGGATGGCCATCTTCGTGGATCCCACATAGACGGTGACGCTCATCGGAATATCCAGAATGAAATCGATGTTCTTCGGTGCCCCTCCGGTCTCCATGTTTTGGACCGGTGGGAACGAGGCCGGTTGTGGAGATGAGCTCGCGGTCGTTTGCGCATCGGGACGCGTCGCGGAGTCTGACTCAGCCATGATTACTCTCTCGGTGGTATGGTGGCTAATTCAATATTTTGGTCACACGGCACGCATGATTGCCCTTGTAAATTCCCGGACTGCCTTGGAACTTGTGATGTCCTTCGATATAGCAATCGAGAGGATCTCCGGGATGTTGATCGAGCAGCACCACATCCCCGGGGGAGAAATTCATGACGTCCTTCACCGTGACCGTGGCGGTGCCGAGCCGTACTGCGATCGGAAGCGGGCAGTCTTGCAGTCGCTCTCGGAATCGAGAGTTCCACTCGCCGTTTTGATCGACGTGATCGGAGACCAGACCGGAATAGAGCTTCTCTTTGATCGGCTCGAGCATGCCGTAGGGATAGACGATGTACAGTTCCCTGGCCGTTTCTCCCAGAATGACCTGCAACGTGACGACGATCACGATTTCGGATGCGGTCACCACCATCGCGAACTGAGGATTGCTTTCGGAGCGCACATATTCGACCTTGACCGGCACGACGGCCTGCCAGGCTTTTTCCAGATCGACCAGCGATTGCAACAACAGTTTCTTGATGATCCGAAGCTGAACCGGCGTGAAATCCCGTCCCTCCGGTTTCACATGGGTCTGCCCTTTCCCCCCGAAAAAATAGTCCACGATCAGGTACACGAGGAATGCGTCCATTACGAAGAGCCCGCTCCCCCGCAATGGAGACATATGAAACACGTTCAACGACGAAGGCATCGGAACTTTCTTCAGGAACTCGCCGAATTTGATCACCTGCGTTCCAACGACGGCGAAGTCCACTGCCTCGCGAAACATGCTGGTCCACACCACCGATTGACGGCGAATGAATCGATCGTTGATCATCTCCATGGTCGGCATCCGCCCGCGAATGATCCGTTCCTGGTTGAACAGATCGTATCTCAGGACACCCTTGGGTTCCTGGGCGGCTTCCTTCGGAGCCGTGTCGACCTCACCCGAGACGACGCCCTTCAAGAGCGCATCGATTTCGTCTTGCGAGAGAATCTTTTCCATATGAGCCGCTGTTACTGAACGACGAATTCCGTGAAATAGGCCGACCGGACTCCCGGTTTCTTCAAGAGGCCGTTGACGCGCTGTGTGATTTCATCGCGGAGCTGGAACTTTCCCTGCGTCGATCTCACCGCATTGACGTCTTTACTGCTGAGCAGGACAAGCACCGCATCGCGTATCTGAGGAACGCGCGAGGACAATTCCGCGGCGACCGCTTCACTGTCCACCTCGAGTTTAAGGGTGAGCTTCAGGTACCGAACGTCGGGAGTGTCCGCGAGATTGACGATAAAGGGATCCAGGTCGAACATGACACCCGGGGAAGCGGCCTGACCCTGTTTTCCACCAGCCTCGCTTTTCGGCTCAGCCTTGGCCTCCGCATCGGCCTTATGCTCTTCTGAATGTTCGGCGCTCTTGTTCGTTCCTCCCAGGAATTTGACTACCACGAACGCTCCGCCGACCCCGAACACCAGCGCCACAACCGATACGATGATGAGTAGCTTAATAGGGAACGCCGGAGCGGGAGCCGCGACTGGAGTCTTTTCATCGGCTGCGGCTGCATCTGCCATAACTCCTCCTCGATTGACTCGTTGGCCCGGTGCGGAGACTGCAATGCATATGCCACTACGCCTTGCTCCGCACCGATGAAAATCCGCGGGAATCACTATGTTTCGCGGGCAATCCGATACTACACGCCTCATGGAACGACCGGCGCACCATCCTCCTGTCAAGTAAGCTCTTGACAGCGTCAAGAAGCTGACGGGATCGCGGGATGATCCGTCACCGATCACAGGCGCCGGACGGGAATACCCTGGAAGGAGAGCGGGCTGAGAGATCGACCTCACTCCCAGCCCGGCCCTGAATGAAAGGAGCTACCGTTTCAGATTGACCAATTCTTGTAGAATTTCATCCGATGTGGTGATCACGCGGGAGTTCGCCTGAAAACCGCGTTGCGCCGCGATCATGTCGATGAAACTTTCCCCCAAATCGACATTCGACAATTCCAATGAATTTGACAACACCCGCCCGAGCCCCGCGCTGTCCGGCGTTCCCGTAACTGGTTGACCGGAATTGCCCGACTGCGCGAAGGTATTTTTACCCGTCCTCGTCAACCCGATGGGATCAGGGAATCGTGCGAGCACCACCTGAGCCAATGCTCGCAGTTGACCGTTCGAGAAACGTCCGTTGATAACCCCGTTTCCATCTACGGAAAAGGCTTGGAGTGAACCGGCGGCAAAACCATCCTGAGTCTGCTGTACGAGCGCCGAGGTCGACCCGAATTGCGTAGTCCCATCGAGTCCGCTCCCGCCGTCGGTCGTCACACTGGAACCGAAATTCATGACCAGCAATTGGTCAGGCGTCGCACCGGTAAAGTCGATCTGTAGCTCTCCCGGTACTGTACCAGATGTGCCAGCTGCGGTTCCGGTATCGTACCGAATCACCGTGCTCTCTCGATCCAGGGTCCCATCCGTGCCGAACGTCAAGGTACCGGACCCGACGCGAACGATGCCCAAACTGGCGTCGATGTTGCTGGAGTGATAATTCGCCGTCACCACGTCGTTGACTGAGGCCACGGTGTTGTAGTTCCAACTGTTGGCCCCGATCTTCGTGAAGTAGGTCGTCAGCAGATGACTGTTCCCGAGCGAATCGAAGACCGTCATCGACGTCGAAAAATCGGATGTGGCGGGCGGATCGGCGAGCTGGAAGTCCGTCCCAGTCGTCGAAGTCGGCGCCAACATGTTCAGATTGGCCGCCAACGTATCGCCGCCGTTCGCCGTCACCACGACCGTTCCGGTTCCTGTCGTGGAATTGTTCGTGGTTCCGGTCATTCCCGACGTGAACGTGAAGATATTGGACGCATTGACGGACGCGGTGAATCCCGCGTAGGCGGCCGCTTTAAAGGGATCATTGGGGACCAGCGCGCGTACGGCATTTTGAATCGCCGTGGCCAGCGCCGAGCCGGTCAATCCGTTCGCCACGGTGATCGTCTGGGCCCCGTCTCCGTTCAAATTGACATTGAAGGAATTGTTGCCGGCGGCGGTGGTGGTCGTCGACGCCGCCGAAGCTACTACGTTGCCGCGCACCCCGGTCAGCGTGGTCGCCGAGTTCAAGTTGGCCGCGACGAACGCCGTCGTCGTGGCCCGCGGCGACGCAGTGGTAGAGGGCAGCGCGATATCGCCGATCGTACCGGTGATGGTGCCGGTGGTGTCGGCGAGGAAGCCCTGCAATTTGAATCCCGTCGGATCCACCACGTTGTTGTTCTTGTCGAGGCGGAACAATCCGGCACGTGAATAGAAGGTGCCGCCTTGCGCGTCTTCAACGATGAAGAATCCGTTGCCGTCGATGGCCAGGTCCAGCACGTTGGACGAGGTCGCCAGCGACCCTTGAGAAAAATTGCCCTGGACGGACGTCAACGCCACGCCGATGCCGGTTTGAATCGCGCCTGATCCGCCCGATATCGACGAACTGATCAAGTCCGCAAACGTCGCCTTGCTCCCCTTGAATCCGACCGTGCTGAGGTTCGCGATGTTGTTGCCGATGACGGAGAGCGCGGTACCATTGGCGTTAAGCCCGCTGACCCCGGCAAACAATGACGACAGAATTCCCATGGGTGCATGCCTCCTTCTTGAACGGTTCGAGCAGCTCTGTCTCCTATTGCACTTCCACGATCTCCGATGGATCCACGGTGATCGGTCCGACGGCCAACTTCGGTTGTCCATCTTCCATGCGCACCCCCGTGACGGTGAGTTGCGCACGGCCTTTGGCGACGACCGCCGCCTCCTGATGATCGACGGCAGAAACGGCGTACTCGTACAGACCGGGCGGCATGGCGACACCCTTACTATCCTTCCCGTCCCATTGGGCCCGGTTGAGACCGGCTTGCAAATTCGTGTAGTCCAACGTGCGCACGACCTGGCGATTCTGATCGAGAATCGTGATCCGCGCTCGAGCAGCGTTCTTTTCAAGCGCATAGGTCAGCGAGGCTTGACCGTTCTCCAATTGCGTCAAGGGACGGTCGATGCTGACGCGTCGGCCGACCATGGGCAGCAGCGTGAACTGCAGCGAGGCGGTCTGCGCATCGAGACTCTTCTGGAGCAGCTGCGCCTGCTTCGCGGTCTGTTCCAATTGGCTGAATTGGGCGAGCTGGGAAACGAATTCGGTATTGTCGGTCGGCTTCAAAGGATCCTGGTTCTTCAGTTGCGTGATGAGCAACTTCAGAAAATCGTCCTGCCCCAACTGTCGAGGTCCGGTTTTCTCCGGTGTCGATGGGGTTGCAGTGGAGTTGATGGCCGATACATCCGTCATGTCGGTTTCTCCCTCCGCTCTACGCCACCACGTTCAAGAGTCCCTGAAGCGACGGGCGTGGTTCATCTTGTCGCTCCTGACTTTGCCCCCATTTCATGCCCGGCGAATCCTGATGCCAGGCTTGTCCCTGATCCTGAGAAGCGCCCTGTTGGAAGGAACGGCCGGAACCCTGACGATCGATGTCCACACGGAACTGTCCCATGTCCAATCCGTTCGCCTGAAACGCCGCCTGAAGACGGTCTTGTCCATTGACGAGAAATTGTCCCACTTCAGGCCGGTCGGCCGACAAGTGGGTATGAACGACATCGTTCGTCATCGCCACACGGATATTCACACGACCGAGATCAGGCTGGGCCACATCAAACACGATCGATCGCGTCGCGGCACGTACAGCCGAGTCGGTGGTATCCTGGGCCGACACGGCTGGTTGCCCGTGGGCCGCGACAGGAGGCGGAAGCGGAGATGGCGGAGGATTGGAGGCGATGCGCCCGTGAGTTCCCGCCATGATCGTTTCGGCCGGCTGCGCCGTGAAAGCAGGACGATCACCCACCGTGACCTGCGGTAGCTTAGCCTCGGTCTCATCAGGCGGAAGACTATTCTGATCTCTCCAGAACTCGCTGAAACGCTCCGCCCCATCAAGGTTCAATTGCTGCCCATAGGGGGAAACTCCTCGTATTCTCGTTCCGGTATCCCCCTGATCGCGAAGAAAGTATTCCTCCCAGTTCATCAGAACTGGCGAGGAACGTTCCGCCGGCATTCCATCGCGTCTAACGGAATCGGTCTTGGGGATCTCCGACGTACCATCAGGCACCTCGGCTCCGAGATGGGCGGGAAAAACACGACGCACAATCGCCTCCAACTGCTGTGGAAGTGGCGAGCTAGACTGATGATCAATAGGCACCGGATGAGTCTCGACACGGCCGGCGACCGCTGTATCCTCACCGTCGGCAACTACGTGGGCCGCTTGCCTAACAACATGAGCATTTTGCAAGCCGTTGCTGACGTGAATCGCCGGAACATCAGACTCTTGGCCCTGCAGAGTATGCGAAGCGATGTCTGCAGTGTCCGGGGAGGAATGCCCTTCTGCGAAGTCGGACATCGCCGCTGGAACAGTGGTCATTCTCGGTAAGGCCAATGGTACCGGTGAAGAACCGCCGGGGGAAGATTCCATTTCATATTCAGAGGAGGACCTGTCATCGGAGGCGTGATCTACCTCGGCGATCTGCACCTCCCCTCCAGTGCGAACATCGGCCTGGACCGTCGTGTGGGGCACTACCAGTGATGCGATCGGAGACCCTGGAGCCTCAGATGTTTGCCTCATCTGAGCGTCTGATCCTCCGTCACTCTGCGCTGCCGAGGATTCACGGTCTGTCCTTGAATCTTCAGCGCCGTGGTTCTCATCATCGCCGGCTCTGCCTCCGTCCTGGACCTGGACCTGAGAAGATGATGCATCAGCACGCTCAGCCTGAGTCGAGTAGGAATTCCGACCTTTCGTTTCATTCGAACGAGCCTCACGAGCGGACTTGTCCGCTGATCGAACATCTTCCGTTTCTCGCGCCTCCGCCCTCCTCTCTTCCACGCGGACTCCTCCGAGAACAGCGGAAAAACTCTTCCGCCCTCCGCTGGAAGTAAGAGGCGTAGCGGCCCGAGTCGTTCGTACCCCTTCATCTCCAGAAGGTCTAGATGGATGTGGGGTTATGTCTGTAAGCAAGAAATCCACGTTCGCTGACCCTCGTATGATCCGAGCGGAGGGGAATACAAGCCTTGTGCCAATTGCACGGCTCCTAATGTCGCAGAGAATCACGCTTCTTGCGGCGAGGCCATTACGACCCCTGGCTTGACGAGGAAAATCTTACAGCGTAGTAGGCAAAAGTGACCGACCGGCTAGAGCGGGGCTTCCATTTGTGGAGGGAGCTGTTTCTTGGAGCGATCCTCAGGCTGCCTAAATTGGAAATGCCAATCATAGTGGCCGGATTCTGGCACAATGCGGAACCAACTTTCCGCGGCAAAGTGGCGAGTGGACTTCGACTTACCCTCGGGGTAGAACTTGAACCCGAGGTGCTGCTCCTGATCGCTCTTCGTTTCAGGCGAGGCGAGGTTTCCCGAAATTTCCACGTGGTCCTCAAACCGATCGATGGCTTGATCGACCAACGACCGCAGAAAGCTCCGAGTCATCGCTTGCTCGAAGGGTTGATCGGGGTTAAACAATTCAGTGTCAGCCGCCCAGACCGGAACAGTCAGGCACAGAAGAAAGAGCGCGATTACGCCGACTCGTACCATGGGAGAACTCTAATCCCTACCCAGGACATGGTCAAGTCCCCCACAGCAAAAATGTCTCAATCAGTTTCCTCAGCTCTGTCCCTATTCCCAACACAGGAGATGAAAGGGCAGCTCATGCTGAATCGCCCTGAAGTCCGCATGATTGGTCGTGATCACACTGGCCAGCTCGCGCAACTTGGCTGTCTCATAGTGCTCTCGCCGTCTGAGCCGCTGGAGGATCTCGGCGGCCTTCAACCACTGTTGCTCCGTCGGAGTCAACACGTGGCATCGCTGACTCAATTCAAGGACAAATTTCCGCTCAGTGGCTGTCCGAACGCCACGGAATAATTCGTGGAGCACGACGGAAGAACAGCGGATGATATAAGGAGACTGCAGCAGGCGAAACGTGAATCGGCCAGATCGAAAATTCTCAATGTAGATCGCGGTGTCGAGCAGTGCGAACTTAGTGGTCTTCACCGAAGGCATCGAGCTTGCCCACACCGCTATAGCGCTGGAGGATACGATCGTGCACGGCCTTTTCCGTGACCAAATCCAAGGCGCGCTGTAGCGTTTCGTTCGTCGTCTTGGCACCGAGCGCCTTTTGGGCTCGCCGAAGTTGTATGGGATTTAATCTGGCGGATACTTGAATGAGTGCCATGCACGACCTCTTGTCCGACAATGTATCAAATCTGTCCGACAGCGCCAAGACAGCGTACTGCGCCGTGCGCTGAACCTGATCGTGAACACCAACGGCCTGATCGGTAAAAAAGTCGCGCCAAGACACGATTTCGGTGATGCCCAACAACAACCAAGAACAGACCCAATATCAGGATCTTTAATGCGACTTCTATCTGGTTAACGCCAAGGCGAAGGACGCTTCATCGAACGGGAGGTCTTTCATGAAGATGGTGATGGGATCGTCGCGTATCTCCTTGTCGAAGAGGACATTGACATTGGCTGTCCGGGCTAGAATGTCAAATGCCTCTTTGAGCTTGGCATCCTGAAAACGGAGCTAGCGCACCGCACTGAGAATCGCCGTACGGTACGGCACAAGGGAAGGGAGAGTGGTTGGTGAACAGGGCCCATGCCGGAGTCTAGAGTGGCCAGAGCAAATCCGCTCTCCTGCGCTATGCACGATTCAAGTCCTGTCCCCGACTTCTCACTTCGCTATCTTCTCACTGCAACTCGCGCTCTATCGTACGACCTGAAATCTTGCTCCATATGATTCACGAGGATGATTAAGATAGAAGAAGAATAGAAACCTCCCTTGCCCCCGAATTTCTGTTCTCACAATGAGCGCCCCGTCCTGTGCCAATTCAAGCCGATCGATAATGAGCGCCCGCCCAGTGCTCGCCTCCCCTTTGGTTTCCCTAAGCTGCTCAATCATAAGCCGATGGTCTTTGCACCACACCTTGTCCGCTGGTTGAAGCTGCCTGGTTCTTGAAACCGTTGAACCAACGATCCTGACCGATATCGTGTGAGTGCCTGTCTGCATAACTTGGATATCACTGGTTGGCCATCGCTCTGACACGTTGAGATCAAGCCCCAACATATAATCCAAGGCCAATCCGGAATTTATGAACTTGAAATACGGAGGCATTCCGGGAAGCGCCTCTCCATACAATTTATAGATCCCGGTGACATTCGGACAGTTGTCATGACTCCCATGCTCCATGTGGGCATCGTCCGGAAAACCGTTTGCTCCGCTTAAACTACATGAAGTACACAACAGGCATAACAGGATCGTCCTCCAGTAAGAGGGTTCAACGCGTATGAGCTTCAACTCGTGGCTCTTCTTAAGAGTTCCCATGTTGGAACGTTATTGGGCCATGTACGAATACGCAGAAGGAACCGACTATTGCTCTATGGCGTTTGGGCCAGCAGCTGTTCGGTCAGCTTCGCGGCCCGATCGGCTTTGACTTGGGCGAGGATCGCCCCAGCGGTCTTGGCTTTCACCAACTTGAGGATTTCGATGGCTTTCCGATCCGGCATATGTTCGAGACGGGAGGCGGCGTCTTCTGAGGGCATGGACTCGAAGATCTTGGCGAGTTGCGTCCGTTGTTCCTGAACCGCACGTTCTTTTTCCGCACGGAGCTTCACTTGCTGAGGAGAGGAGCGGTCCTGCGCGCTCTGAATCCGCTTCTCCAAGGCCTCGTTCTGGTCTAGGAGTTCTTCAATCTGGCCCCTGACGATCATGAGACGTTCCTCGTTCTGACGAATCAATTGCTCGCGTCGGTCAAGATCGCGTTTGCGTTGGTCCAGCATATCCAATACTTCACGTGGAACATCGATCGCCGGGCCCTGGACGGGAGGTGGGGCCAGCAGTTTGGCATCGTCGTCGGAGTCCGCTTGCGAGCTCTCCTCCTGGACTTGCGGTGGTATTCCTTGCATCGGCCCGCCCGTCGTCGCCCGCTGTGCCTTATCCTTGGGTTCGGAAGAAGCTTGTCCCAACTGCACCATGACCCAGAAGAGAATGGTCGAACCGACGATCCCTCCGATCATCGTCCACAACTGGGAGTGCCGGTTCCCCCTGGGCTTCCTTGTCGCCAGACGATCCCCGCGGCCGACACCGAGACGATCCGACCAACTTCTGACGAACCCTGTGTTCATGAGCCCCGCTCTTTTCCTATGGACCATCGGCGGCTCGCGGTCGCATCCATTGTCCGTTGCTCCTGACGCGCCGTGCCGGCCCGTTGCGTTTCGCGCCGTTGGTCGGCAACAAGATCGAGAAGCTTGCGCTCTTGATTGGCTTCAGCGAGGAGCGCCTTCGTGTGCTCCCACGCCGCGACGGCCTGTTCGATCTCGCGCCGTGCCTGGCGCAACGCCGCCTGTTGCGAATCCATGCGTCCCTGCCATTCCAACCAGGCCTCTATCATCAGCCCGCTCGCCGATTGACGGTCATAGGCAAGGCTGTCCTTCTCGATTTGAGCTTCGATGTCGCGATG
Organism: Nitrospira sp. SG-bin1; assembly: GCA_002083365.1. Classification (NCBI taxonomy): domain Bacteria; kingdom Pseudomonadati; phylum Nitrospirota; class Nitrospiria; order Nitrospirales; family Nitrospiraceae; genus Nitrospira; species Nitrospira sp. SG-bin1. The sequence goes on from LVWS01000016.1 coordinate 69,515, forward strand.
CCGCTCTTCGCTCCGTGCCAGCGCCTGCGCGATCTGCGCCAATTCCATCATCAGCGTCTCGACCGTCTGAGTACGGAGCTTTCGCAACGAATCGAGACTCATGTCGCCTGTTGGGCCAACGCCTCGAGTTGCTGCACGGACGAGGACAGGCTGGCCGGTTGCTCCACGTCCTGTCGCAGATACGCATTGATCGCCTCCTGTGCGTGAACGGCACGGTCAAGCGCGGCATTCATCCCCGGCTTATAGGCTCCAAGCAATACGAGATCTTCCGATTGGCGATACCGAGCCACCAGTTCGAGGAGTGTCCTGGCGGCATCGTAGTGCGCCCGGCCGACGATATCCCGCATCACACGGCTCGTACTCTGGAGGAGGTCGATCGCGGGGAAATGATTGCGTGCGGCCAACGTGCGTGACAACACGATGTGGCCGTCCAAGATCGAACGAACGGTATCGGCGATCGGATCGGCCAGATCATCTCCATCGACGAGGACCGTGTACAAGCCCGTAATAGTTCCCGGACCCGGTCCGGTCCCGACACGTTCCAGTAACTTCGGCAAGAGGGTAAACACCGAGGGAGTATAGCCTTTGGTCGTCGGCGGTTCCCCGATCGCCAAACCCACTTCTCGTTGGCTGTAAGCCAATCGCGTCAGCGAATCCATCAACAACAATACCTGTTTGCCCGCGTCGCGGAAATACTCGGCGATGGTCGTGGCCACCAGCGCGGCACGCAATCGAATGAGCGGAGCTTGATCGGAGGTCGCCACCACCACCACCGAACGTCCGAGGGCCTCCGTGCCCAAATCGCGCTCCAGGAATTCATTGACCTCGCGGCCACGCTCTCCGATAAGGGCGATGACATTGACATCCGCTTTGGTATACCGGCTGATCATCCCCAACAGTACACTCTTCCCGACGCCGGAACCCGAAAAGATACCCATCTTCTGCCCACGTCCGCACGTAAGAAACCCGTTGATCGCGCGGACGCCGAGGTCAAGCGGCGTGCGGAGACGGGCCCGTTGTAACGGATTCGGTGCCTCCGCATACAACGGATAGCGTTCCACGGCCGGCAGCGGTCCCTTGCCGTCCATCGGATTCCCACAGCCGTCGAGCACCCTTCCCAATAAGCCCGGTCCGACCGCGAGACTGGCCACCTGCCCGGACATGATAATTCGGCTTCCCGGCCCGATCCCCTGCATGTCGCCTAACGGCATCAGGAGAACGCGGTCTCCACGAAATCCCACCACCTCCGCAGGAATCGACCCTCCGGCCACCTCCTTCGTAATTCGGCAGAGTTCTCCGACGGTCGTCATCGGGCCGTACCCTTCCACGACAATCCCGACCGCCTGCATCACTTTTCCGGAAACTTCGACGGGGTCGATGTGCTCGATCAAATGGCTAAGACTCATGGTGAACCCTATTCCTCAGAACGTCGCCCAAGCGAAACAACTGAGTATTCAACGAGGCATCGACCAATCGCGTCGCAGTGTGCAGAAGGCAGCTGCCTCGTTGGAGTGACGCCACCGGCTCGATGGCAAGCTTGAGAGCGACTTGCTGCCGTCCTGTCAGTTCGGCCCGAACCGCTTCCAGCACGGCGGCATCGGCGGGATGCACTTGTATCACCACGCTGTCCGACGCGTGAACCGCGGCGAGTGCCGTTTTGACCTGCGTGACGATCTGGTCACGATGGGACTCCGCCGACTCATGAAGTATTTTCGACACGATTTGAAGCGCGAGCGCGATGATTTCATCGTCCACCGTCTGCCGAAGCCCGGACCGGGCGGCGTCAAACTTTCTGACGGCCTCGGTCAGGACGGCGAACTCCTGTTGGCGCTGTGCCTCCGACTGGCGACGGCCGTCGGCCAACCCCCGCTCGTATTCCGTCAGACCGTCTTCCCCTCGCTGCGTGCCGTCATCGCCGAACGTCTGGAACGGGACAGTCTGTAGCCGTACGACGCCGGACCGTACGGCGGCATGTTTCAAGACCGTCTGGTCGGCACGCGACCGATGGATCTCCAGCAATCGACGGACCGTCGCGAGAACCGCCTCATGTTGAAAGGGTTTCATCAAGAAATCGCTGGCACCGGCCCTCATCGCACGGACGACAAGTTCGACCGAGGGCGAGCCGGTCATCACAACTCCGATCATGCGGCTATCGATCCGCTGAGCTTCTTCCAGAACCGCAATCCCATCTCGATCCGGAAGGGAGGCGTCCACGATCAACAGTGAAGGAGTCGCCTGCTTGATCGTCGACAGCGCCTCTTGTCCGGATGCCGACAGTCGAATGGACACTCGTTCGGGTAACAGTAACTCCTGAAAACAGGTTCTAACCCCCTCGTCGGCGTCCACGACCAAGACCGTCCCTTGAAGTCGTGGCGCACGGCGCTCTGGAGCGGTCATCGCCGTGAGACTCGTTCCCGTCACTAGAGCATCTCCTCTCCCGCCCCGGCGATGACGATACGGCCTTCTTCCTCCAGTTTGCGGCAGACTTTGAGGATATTCTGCTGCGCTCGCTCGACATCGGACACTCGGACCGGCCCTTTGGCCTCCATATCCTCTTTCAACATTTCTGCGGCACGGCTCGACATATTCTTGAAAAATTTATCCTTCACCTCCGGATTGGCGCCTCGGAGCGCCAATGGGAGGTCGTCCTTACTGATCTCTTTCATCAGTTCCTGTAGACCCCGATCATCGACCTTCACCAAGTCGTCGAAGACGAACATAAGCGCTCGAATCGCGTCCGCCAACGGCTGGCTCTTCTCGGCGATCCTCACCATGATCCCGCCCTCGTTGGCCTTGTCCATGCGTGTCAAAATATCCGCCATCACCTCGGGCCCGCCGATGCTCTGCGAACTCATCCCTTTGCTCGCCAACAACGTCTCTTGCATGCTTTGACTGAGTTCCTCCAAGATATCCGGCTGCACCTCCTCCATGGTCGCAAGCCGAAGCGCCACGTCCCCGCGCATCGATTCCGGCAAGCCGGCGAGGACTTGCCCGGCTTGCTCGCTTTCCAGATGCGCGAGAATGACCGCCACCGTTTGCGCATGCTCGACCTTCAGCATTTGCACGAGGGTTTTCACATCGACCCATTTCAACGCTTCCAGACCCGGATAGCTTTTTCGGGTCATCGATTCAATGATCCGCGCGGCCTTTTCCGGACCCAACGCCTTGGTCAGAACCGTTTTGATGAACTCTTTTCCTTGGAACTGAACCTCACCGGACGCGCTGGCGACCCGAAAATCCGAGATGACCGCATCCTCTTCATCTCGCGAGATTTGGGCCGTGCCGTTCATGAAACTTCCCAATCTCTTGATTTCCTTGGGATCGAGTTGTTTCATCACTTGAGCGGCGGCTTCTTCTCCGATGGCACGGAGAAGAATGGCCGCTTTCTGTTCCCCTGTGAGATTTCTCGCCATGGCTACGCGCTAGATCAGGGTGTTGCACGACCGTAAGTTGTCAGAAATCACCCTATCAGTTTCTCGAACGAGGCCGATGCCGCAGATCCTGTGGAGCGGGCCGACCTCTCATCCCGCCGGTTCCCCTCCTAAATACCGGGATGGTCGTTCACGCTTCATGCGTCCGCGGTCCGCGCGATGCGAGAACGATGGAGGACAAGTTTCGCGGGATCTCAAGTTGGATTCTTCAGCCACTGTTTCACGACCACGGCCGTCGTATCCGGATTCTTTCTCGCCATGTCGATGATCTGCACCCTGTCCGGTGAACCGGCCAATGCAGCCTCCGCCGATCCACCGGAGCCCGGAAGAGCGGATGTCGACGCTTCGGCGGACGTCTGTTCCGACGTCGATCCCAACATGGCCAACAACGGACGGACGACGAACAGGAAAATCACGGTAAACAGAAGGATGCCCACGCCATAGCGCAGGTAGGGCAACCATGGCTTCGAACCTTCCGCCATGGCTTCCGCGGTCGCACCCTGCGTCTCCTCCGGTTCCGTACCGAACTGAACGTTGGTGACCTGCACCTGATCCTGCCGGTCGGCTGAAAAGCCCATCGCCTTCTTGACGATTTCCTCGATCCGCTTGAGGTCTTCTTCCGAACGGGGGATGTATTTGCGCGCGGCCGCCGGTGCCTCCGTCGGCTGTCCCTCGCCGGCTTTGGCGGTTTCATACGTTCCGTCGACCAACACGGCCACGGATAATTGTTTAATGACGCCCACGGGCTCGACGATTTTAGAAACCGTTCGACTGATCTCATAATTGACGGTTTCATTCTTCGTGAGACTGTTGTTCGAACTGGTTTGCGTCGGTTCTTGATCCGTTCCCGGGGGGACGTTCGACTGCACGCCTGGCACGCCGCCGCCGACGCCGTTGGTGCCATTGGCCTTCTCCTGCCCCCGTTGCTCGCTCCGCACCACTTGGCTGTTCGGATCGTATCGCTCCTCCGTCGTCTCGACTTTTCGAAAATCCACCACGCTGGACACACGCACCACGGCTTTGTTGGATCCGACGATCCGCTCCAACATGGTTTGGATCCGCGTTTCCACGTCCTTTTCGATGCTGCGCTGATATTCGAGCTGCGTATTGGTCAGCCCGGCGGTTTCATCCGTCATGGTGGTCGACAGCATACGACCGTGCCCGTCCACGACGGTCACATCGCGGGTCTGCAGGCCCTCCACGCTGCTGGACACCAGATGGATGATCCCTTGCACCTGCGCTTGCGACAGCTGTTGTCCACCGCGAAGCGACACGATGACGGACGCGCGGGCTTTTTCCTGTTCATTGGCGAAGAGACGGCGTTCCGGGATCGCCAGATGAACGCGCGCCCGTTCGACTTCCGGCAGCTGCGCCACGGTTCTCGCCAACTCCCCCTGCAAGGCGCGGCGATAGTTGAGCTTCTGGACGAACTCGGACATGCCGATCGATGTGCGGTCAAAAATCTCGAACCCGATCCCTCCTCCGTGGGGAAGCCCTTGCGTCGCCAACTGCAATCGCAGGTCGTGGACCTGGGCGCTGGGCACCAGCACCGTCGATCCGCCGCCGGAAGTTTCGTACGGCACTTTGGTCTCTTTAAGTTTGTCGATGATGGCGGCGGCATCTTCGCTGCTCAGATTCGTAAACAGCACTTGCATGTCCGGTTGTTGCGTCCACAAGGCAACGGCAATGAGGCCTGCAACCGACCCGGCCAGCGCGATGAGGATGATCAGTCGTTGATTGATGGAAAACCTCGAGAACATGGCCATCTCTTGCCCTCAGACAATCTCAACCGTCACATCTGCATCCGCTGAATTTCCTCGTACGCGGCAACCAACTTATTTCTGACCTGCATCATCAATTGGAAGGACACGTCCGCCTGCTGCAGCGCGACCATCGTGCGGTGAATGTCCTGTGTTTCGCCGGTCATCAGATCCTGCACCGCCCGGCCGGCTTCCATCTGCGTGTCGTTGACCTTTCCGATGGCGGACTTGAGCGAATCCAAGAACCCTGTGGCCCCGACCGTTCCCGCCGGCTCGGCGGGAGCCACATCCGGAATGGGAGCGAGGCCGGCTGTCGGACCGTATATCTGACTCATCATCACCTCCCGATTTCGAGGGCCTTGTTCCACATGGCGCGTGTCGCGTTGATGGCTTGCACGTTCGCTTCGTACGCACGCGATGCGCCGATCATGTTCACCATCTCTTCCATGACATTGACATTGGGGAGACGCACAAATCCTTTGGCGTCGGCATCCGGATGATGGGGGTCATAGATGAGCTGCCCTGGCTTGGGATCTTCCACCACCCGCGCGACGGAGACTCCTTCGAGGGCGTGCGCGGAGGGTCCGACCGCGACTTGGCGAAACGCCCGCTGAAACGTGCTCGGCACCGCCGTGGAGCGAAAGACGACATCCCGTCGCTTGTAGGGACCTCCTCCCGGCGTTTTTGTCGATTGGGCGTTGGCAAGATTGCTCGCGATCACATTGAGCCGCCGACGTTGGGCATCCAATCCGGAAACCGATACGGCTAGGCTATCCGACATTTCCATGATGAACCTCCTGAGTACCAGCCTTAGAACCGACTTGCTCGCCGTGACACATCGACAACGACGCGCTATCTCGCGTCTCGTATCGCACTGAGCAATCCGTGAAACTTCTTGGTCAGTATCGTGGCCGCCGCGTTGTACTGCATGGCATTCTCAGACAGTTTGGCCATTTCCAACTCGAGATTGACCGAATTGGCGTCCAGCGGGAGATCGCCGGCCGGAACTTCACTGAGTTTGCCCGTCACGGCTTGCACACCCTGCGGGCCGTGAACGCCGAAATGGCGAGACTGTGTCGCGGCCATCACGATCGGCGCGCGTCCTTTGCGGGCCGATTGCAATTGGTCCATGAAGGTCAGCTCGGATGCGCGATAGCCCGGAGTTTCCTCGTTGGCGAGATTCGAGGCAATGACGCGTTGTCGCGCGCTACGAAGGTCCAACGTCCGCTCCAGCAATCGCATCGTCTTGTCAAAGATCGTCATGGCTCTACACTCCTTTCGATCGGCAGCGCCTCTCTGTGCAACCTTGATGCCTGTCTCGGGCTGAGGTGATGGCCGGGAGCCGAGCTCGGATACCCGCATCAAGTTTTCGCGTCATTCGTCTTGGAACTTCCACTCGACCGTTGCCCACCTGCGCGAATTTGCCGGTCGGCAAGTCTTGCCGCCCTACGGCGCGGCGGTCGAGCAGGACTGTTCACTCTCCCGATACTCCCGCAGCTTATTTCGTAACGTCCGAATGCTGATCCCCAGTTCCTTTGCCGCGTGAGTACGATTGTCCTTCACTCGTGCCAATGTCTTAAAAATCAATTCCCTTTCCATTTCCCATAACGATCCGTTGATCGCCTGCGGTGCCTGAACAGGCTTGGCCGGTGTGTCTCCGCTCTGCTCAGGAGGACAATGTTCGGGAAGGATTGGGCCCTGTCCGGCCAGCAACACCGCCCGCTCCATGACGTTCTCCAATTCACGGACATTTCCTTTCCACGCCAATCGCTGCAAGTGTGTACCGACAAGGTCGGACAACGCAGGCGGCGTCAGACCGTTTCGTACCGCCGACTGACCGACAAAGTGTCGCGCGAGCAATGGAATATCGATCGTGCGTTCCCGCAACGGCGGGACGGTAACCGGAAAGACGTTCAGACGGTAGTACAGATCTTCACGAAATCGCCCTTGCTCGACTTCTCGATAGAGGCCCCGATTGGTGGTCGCGATGACGCGGATATTGACTGAAACGGGTTCACGTCCCCCGATCCGGTCGACCTCGCGCTCCTGCAACACGCGCAGCAGCTTGGCTTGCAGATTCAGGTTCATCTCGCTGATTTCGTCCAGAAGCAGTGTGCCGGTATGAGCCATTTCAAATTTGCCGATCTTTCTGATCAACGCGCCGGTAAACGCCCCACGCTCGTGCCCGAACAGTTCACTCTCGAGCAGTCCATCCGGCAAGGCCGCACAATTGACGGCGATAAACGGCCGATGCGCCCGAGGACTGCGATTATGGATAAATCGGGCGAGCAACTCCTTACCGGTGCCGCTTTCCCCCTGAATCAGGACCGTGGCTTGACTGGAGGCCACCGCTTCGATCGTACTGAGGAGCCGGATCATTCCGGGATCTTGGGTAAGCAGCGCCCGGTTGTCCGGCGGATGGGTCGAGTGACCGGGAAGGGTTGGTTCGTCTCGCTCCGATTCTCGTCCTGATTTGAGATTCACGATGACGCGTTCCAGCAAATCCATGGAAAACGGTTTCAAGAGATACTCGCTGGCCCCCAACTTCATAGCCTCCACGGCGGTTTCGATAGCCCCATAGGCCGTCATCAGCACGATGGTGACGTGAGGCGCACGCGCCTTGATCTCCTTGATCAAGTCGAGGCCGTTCAGACGCGGCATCCGAAGGTCGGTCAGGACCATCCAGGGACGAAACCTGGCAATCCGTTCGACCGCATCCATTCCATCGACGGCCCCTTGCACGGAATACCCAAGCCGTTTGACCGTTTCCATCAGTGCCGTTCGCATCGATGGGTCGTCATCGACGATGAGAATGCGGTCGTTTTCATCGCCAGGTTCCGGGAATGCACTTCCTTTTTCACTGTCATTCATGTGACCATTCCTCCGCTAAGGTCCCGTCGTGCTCAAGGCGGCTCGCGCCCAGGGACTCCTCCTCGGTCCGTATCGGAGCGTGCGCGTCATCGTGATGTGTGCCCCTGGAAGGATGAGGCAGGATGATCGAACATGAGGTTCCCTGTCCCACCGTGCTTTCGACATCGATCCGTCCTTGGTGTGCTTCGATGATCGAATAGACAATCGCCAAGCCAAGGCCCGTCCCCTCATCCTTCGTCGTAAAGAACGGATCGAATATGCGTGAGCGATGAGCGGGGTCGATTCCAATGCCCGTGTCACGTACGGTCAACCGAACAGCCGGCATACCCAGTGTCTGCGGCGGTTCTTGGTGAAGACGGATTTCCAAGACACCTCCGCTCGGCATCGCCTGAACGGCATTGAGAACCACGTTCACGAGGACTTGTTTCAACTGCCCATCGTGACACCAGATCGAAGGGACTTCCCGACCGACCTCCACGCGAATGTCCACCGGCACTTTGGTGATTGCATGGGCCGCCAACTGGATCGATTCGCCGATCAATGATTCGGCCGAGTGCCAGCCAAGCGTCATTCGGGCCGGCCGCGTGTAGAGCAACAGATTGGCCAGCAAGCGATCCATCGACTGGACGGCCTGCGAGATTTGTCGCGCGTAACCGTTGGCGGATGTGTGCCTGCCGAGATCGCGCTGCAACAAGGAAGCAAAGAGTTCCACGCTGCCCAGTGGATTTCTGATCTCGTGGGCAATCCGACCGATCAGCTCTCCCATAGCTGCCAGTCTTTCTTTGCGCTGCAATTGCTCTTCAAGTTGATAGATACGAGTGATGTCCTGAAACAGGATGAGGCGGCCGGAACGTGCTCCGGAATCGTTGTAGAGCGGAACCTGACTAATGGAGACGACGGTCTGCCCGATGCGTTGCGGTCGATCACATACCTCAAGACCCGCATCCGCCAAGACGTCGGACGCACGGCGGTTCCGCAATTCGGCGTCTGTGGCGCACAGCCACGTCTCGGCGGCTCGATTGCTGCGACTGATCGTGCCGTCATCGTCCATGACCAGCACCCCCGTGGACAAGGACTCCAGAATTCCATCCAGATGCACGCGCATGGCCTCGTTGTCGCACAGCTGTCGGCGAAGCGCCTCGTTGCTCCGCGCCAACTCCACGTCCATCTGTTCCACACGTGCCGTGAGGGCGCTGTACGACTGCTGCAATGTCTGCGCGGCTTCATCAAAACTTCTGAACGCGGCGTGCAGCAGTTCGCGCTCTTCGAGCCGCCTGGTCGTGGCGCTTGTCATAGCCCTTCCGCGCTCCTCGAACCCCCGGCCGTCCGCAAGCTCGTCCTGAGGGACGAGGAAAGCCGATTCAACATGGGATCGCCCGTCACGTCGAGTTCCGCCAGCGCGACCGTGGCGCGGTCATATTGTTTCAAGGACGTCCAATGTTTGGCGATTTGCAGGCGCGCCCAATCGGCTTGGGACACGGTCGGTTTCTTGGTCAGCACCGATTGATAGGCCGCGATCGCGCGTTCATGTCGATTCAATCGCGACAAGATATCCGCATAGGTCATCACCGCGTCGGACGATTGCGCCGCGCCGGTCTTGAACGCCTCTTCGTACGCCAGCGCGGATTCATCCCATTTGTCCAGCTCTCCGAGCGTCTTGGCCAACTGAATGTACATGGCGGGCCGTTCAGGATGGACGGGATGGCGCAAGAGCCACGTACGACACAGGTGAAGCAGTCCTTGCAGATCCCGCTGCTGCCGCATCGCCGCGATCAGAAGATGCACCGCTTCCGCTTCGTACTTGCCGATCGGGAACTGGAACCGGTATCGCTCCAGCATTTTTTTCGCCGCCTCGGGATCACGCTGATCGAGATAGATCTTGCCGAGACCGATCAACGCGGATTCAAGCAACGCCGAATCGTGGTGCGACTTGATGATCTGCTGATGCAACCGTATGGCGACGGAAGCAAATCCCAGGCGTCGATGGGATTCCGCGATATCGCGTAGCAAGGAGGAACCCGCATAGCGTTGTTCGGCCATGGCTCCGTGTCTGTGAAACAAACTGACAACCGTCAGATCGTCGCGCGACGCAACCGCCGCCTCGATCCACGGCGTCAACAGGGCCGATAGGCGCTCCGACGCTTTCATGGCCCATGGATCGTTCCGATCGATGGCCTGAATAGTGATCTCCTTGTAGATTCGAAGCGCTCGATGCATGTCGCCGGTCTGTTCGTATCCTTTACCCAGGTAATATCGGGCTTCACTCCCCATCGGGACGCCGACCTGCGTCGCGATCGTCTCCAACAGCGATCGGTAGGAGGCGTCGGTCTGGTCCGGAAACGGCACATTGTGGATCATGGCGCCGACCGTCAGGCCCAGAGAGTTGCTCCCTGACGGCGACATGTTTTCCGCCCGGAGCGCGGCGAGTCGAAGCTTGGCCGTGGTCTCCATTGCGCTGTACGGATAGAGCGAAGGGATCAGCGCATAAACGAACTCGGCGAGCGGCTGCTTGCCTCCCGCCCACAATCCCTCGGCGACATGCATGAGCGCGGCCGGCGCATAGTCATGGCGTGGATAGAGGTTGTAGAAAAGCAGCATGAGCTCTCGCGCGGGCATCTCATGATGCAGCGTCACCTGCGTGAGGGCATACCGCTGAAGAGACAACGAATCGCCTCTCAACAGCTGCGGCCATCGTCGATAAATCAGATCGTAGACCGGCTGTGCGTCCGCGAATCGTTGTTGCCTGAACAACGCGTGGGCCAATCCCAATGTCGCCCCTTGGAGCAACGGCTCGTCCTCGCTCCGCTTTTGCACGTTGGCAAACGCGTGCTCGGCGTCGCCCCATTTGCCCATGGCCATAAACGTGTACCCGAGCCCCAACAAAGCCCGATTTCCATCGAAAGGAAGATCGAGAGAATGGGCCATGGCTTGCTCGTAAGCCGCTTGCGCCTCGTGGAACGCCCCTTGTTGGAAATACAAATCCGCGATCCGCCATTCCGCTCTCCGAGCGTTCGAGGACCGCGGATGATCCCGCAGAAGTTGTTTATACCCTAGAATCGCCTCGGATCGGGTTGGTCCCGAAACGTCATCCCGCAGCAGAAGCTCCACCAGGAAAGCTTTCGCGGATGGGATGAGTGAGCTTTCAGGATGGTCCTTGACGATTTTCTCGAAGAACCGTTGGGCCTCCGGCCACGCCTTCTTTTTGTACGCGGACAGACCTTCTTGCCAAGCCAAACCATCGATCCCCGAAGACTGCCCTTCCGGGCGAGGCCCGTCATCAGGCGGCGGCTGTGCGAGTCGTTCGCCTGAGATCGGAATTCGTTTCGTGGTGGCCAGTTGCGCCGCTGCAGCAATCGAGGCAGAAGATGGAGAAGGAGGAGAAGAAGACGGGATGGCCGCCCCTGTCGCCGGCGACGGGAGCGCCATCCAGACTGTGAGCCCGAACGTCAATAGACAATATGGTCGCAGGCAGTCATACACGGCGATAGGGCATCAGCAAAGCCCATGCCTGTGCGCGTTTAAGAAACCCTCAACAAATCAGAAGAGTTAAGGAGTGAATTCCCAAACGTGGACGAAGCGCGTCAGGATTGGCATCGGCTAGGTCGATAGGTCGTCAAGCTTTTGACTGGAAGGCCGTGGCCATAGGGGCAGCGTTTCCGTCTGGGATCGGGGATCGACGCCCTTCCGCTTGAGTTTTTCAACCAACGTCGTCCGGTTCAGGTGGAGCAGTTGCGCTGCGCGCGAGGTCACGCCGTTGGCTTTCCTCAAGGCTTCCATGATGAGGTGTTTCTCATATTGTTCAACCTCTCGGGAGAGGTTGATGCCATCGTCGCTGAACCGGATGAACTGTTCCTTCAGCTCAGAACCGGACGATTTTCGGCAGATTTTTTCCGGTAAGTCTTCACTCGAAAGAATTCCCTGTTTCTTCAACACGACCAGCCGTTCAATCATGTTCTCCAGTTCGCGGATGTTGCCCGGCCAGTCGTACTCGATCAAAAGGTGCATCGCCTCGGGGGCAAAACCGGACACCTCGGTGTGCTTGCTCTGGTTGAAACGCCTGAGAAAGTGGTCGATCAGGACCGGAATGTCGCTTCGGCGCTCTCGAAGCGGAGGAATGACGATGGGAATCACGTTCAGCCGGTAGAAGAGATCCTTACGGAATCGCTTTTCCTCAACCATCAGCTCCAAGTCCTGGTTCGTCGCGGCGACGATCCGCACATCCACATGAATCGTCCGGTTTCCACCCACTCGTTCAAATTCCCGCTCCTGCAACACCCGAAGCAACTTCACTTGCAAGGAGAGACTCATTTCACCGATTTCATCGAGAAAGATGGTGCCGCCATTGGCCAGTTCAAAGCGGCCCATCCTCGGATGGGTCGCCCCGGTGAAGGCGCCTTTTTCGTGCCCGAAGAGTTCGGATTCCAGCAGGTTTTCGGGAATGGCACCGCAATTCACCGGGACCAGCGGACGATCCCGCCTCAGACTGTTGAAGTGAAGCATGCGGGCCACGAGTTCCTTGCCCGTGCCGCTCTCGCCTTGAATCATGACCGTGCTGTCGCTGTCGGCAACTTTTTGGACGAACTCCAGGACTTGTTGCATCGACTCACTGACACCCACCAATTGCTCCAGCCGATATTGATCCCGCACGGCCTTCCGCAACAGATGGTTTTCTTGCCGCAGCCGAAGAAATTCCGCCGCCTTCCGAACCACGGCCGCAACGGTTTCGAGATCAAACGGCTTGGTGATGAAATCAAACGCGCCGGACTTCATGGCGCGAACGGCTGTTTCGATCGTGCCGAATCCGGTCATCATGATGGGAATGATCTTGGCGTCCAGCTTCGCCAGACGGTCGATGATCTCCAACCCGTCGAAATCCGGCAGCTGAAGATCGGTGATGACAATGTGCACCACCGAATCCTTCACCGCCTGAACCGCCGCTGCGCCGTTTTCCGCCGTCGAAATACTGAAGTTTTCTTGCAGAAGCACTTCGTGCAGAACGTCCCGAACGGCGGGATCGTCATCGACAATCAGCACGTGAATTGAATTCATATTTGCGACCATTCGGAACACGAACCGCGATGCGGGGTTAGAATAATGATCTGTCACATCTAATGCAAGTTATATCAGTTACTTGGACGCGATCCGACGGGGTGGGAGATTTCTTGACAGGTTCTCCGGGCTATTGGTACTGTGCGAGGCGAAGCGTGAACTGCAATCTCTGAACGGGCTGGCGTAGCTCAATCGGCAGAGCAGCGGTTTTGTAAACCGCAGGTTGGAGGTTCGATTCCTCTCGCCAGCTCCACACCGCACTTCGTGCGACCCGCCGGCTAATCATCGGTTTATTGTATTTATCGCCGCTGGATAAAACCCGCCAGTGTTTCCTTTCCCCGACCGCAAGCATCTTTTCGCAGTATCGTTGTACAAGCGAGCGGGTAAACCCATCCCGTGTTCCTCTCGCGCGTGCCGGCGACTCTTCAGGCAAAGCCTCTCCTCATTGGCATTACAATTTGGTATCTCTCTTTCGTCCGATCGTTCAGCTTTCCCTGTGTAACCACACATGTCACAATCTTCCCTCTTTCTCACTTACAATCACTCTATGACACCCTGCCCGTTCACAGTCCATAGGATTATTAGTCATACTGTTACAGTGATCCTGGATAGATATACTGCGGTGTTCCTCTGCTGTTCGGAATCACAGAGAAGCACCCACTTGAAAACCGAGGCTTATGGGACCATCAACCCGGACAAAAAAGCATGTCACTCGACGAAGCCACTGTTTCCTACTTGAAAGGAAATTCGGCGCTGGCGGATGCGTGAGAACAAGAGCCCTTACGTGAACGCCGCCAGAAAACAAATGACGGTGACAAGCTATCTAGATAGTCACCGAATGACTCATCTAAGATATCCAAGGCGCCTCAAGAACTCCTACTGAATACCATCATGCAACTCGCCATGGCCCTGCTCCTCGCCTTTCTAAGCGGATGCTCTTCGAATCGATGGCCGGCTCCGGCTACGACGTATTACGTCGCCCGTCCGTAATAGATGTCAATGTGACCGCAAGGGAACTGCCGGTCGACAAGGCCGGTGGCGACTTCTCTTCCGGATCGGCTAGTAATGCAGGCGCGTTCGATGCTGCGACCGATGGCCGCAAGATCTGCGAATCGAAGGGAGACAATACGAGCATGGATCGATCAGAACGTGAAGGAAATGGAATCGGCGAGAAAACACCCTAAACCTCGGAATCCAAAAAAGTGAGTGCAAGCGGAATTTTCCCGAGTTGGATTGGACTTCGGGAAATCCACTGCACGGTTAACCGGAGATGGGCCTCTTAAGCATGGGTCTTCTTCATTCACTTGCTCGACCACGGCGGATAAACCTTCCTTGACCTCCCTTGGCAGCAGTTATCGATTCATCAAACTTCTGCTGTCGGCACATGACCGTTTGTGGTTCGACTCAAGTCTGTGGATTCCGATGTCCGGCTATTGCCCCGGATAACTCTCGATAGGAATCATCAGATGCGCATACGGGGTTCCCGCCCACATGATCCAGGGGCCACCGTTCTTTGAGTTCGTCGGCAAGCTCTTCAACGATTCCGGATCGGGCACGAGCACCATGATATGGGCGCCGAGCTTCTCGACCCAATCGTCTCCCGGCCTGGGTTCGGTCGCGTAGGGATCGGTGTTGCTCACCGGCCGGTCGCCCTGAAGCATGTAGGCAACCCCGACCTGCGTGTAGGTGGGCTTCTTCTTATTCTTCAACGCATCCATAAAATTGCGCCACGATTCGTTCATGCAGATGGAGTCCATCCCTGCCGTAGCGGGATCATCCGGCAAGCACATCCACCCATTGGTCCCGATGCGAAGGACTTGTCCGTCCCGATTGAGAATAGTGGCATTCTTCGAGAGCGATGCCGGCGCGGCGTTTTCCGCAGCCGCTGTTTCGGTCGCCTGACGAACCACGTCGCGTCTCGCCCCTCCTTCGCCCAGGACCAATGGCGGTGTGACTGCGACGGTGACGGCCACGATCAACACTCCAGCGAGAACAATCATGGATTTTCCATCTCGCATCATAGACGCCTCTCCTTTCTTCACGGAAGGGCAACCAGCCGCACGTATCCTACGCACTGAAATATCGGGAGTGCAATAAAAAAGGCGGGGCGCAATGAATGGCAGGTGTCCAGATACGCTTCGGTCGCGGCGACAGGAGCCCGAGAGGTAGCTCACTCATAAAGGCCGCGCCACCTCGACGCGGCCTTTTCACCTTCACGCGGGAGTCTCTTCGGACGGAAAAAGTCGAAAACTTATCGTTCCGCTTCAGTCAAGCTCGCTTCGTTTTCGAGCTCCTCCATGTCGGAATCGGGCCTTCCTTTCGTCGTGGAGGGATGAAGACCATACTTCCTCAACATTTTATAGAAGTCGGCTCGGTAGCGCCCGGCGAATTGCGCGGCACGCGAGATGTTTCCTCCCGTCAATTGAAGGACGTTCTTCAAATAGGTTCGTTCGAATTCTTCTTTGGCTTCCGTCAACGGCTTCAGCGGCGAATCGGCCGACACACTGCCTGCCGGCAGCAGATCGGGAGTGATCATGTCCTGCCGTGACATCACCACGGCCTTTTCGACCACATTCTCCAACTCACGCACATTCCCGGGCCACGGATTGATCATCAGTCGATGGAGCGCCGCGGGAGTGAATCCTTTCACCTCCTTGTTGGCCCGTTTCACGCTGAGTTTCAAGAAATGTTGCGCCAACAGCGGGATGTCGTCCCGGCGATCCCGCAGCGGCGGAATGAACAGCGGAACCACCGAGATGCGGTAGTACAGATCGTTGCGGAACGTCCCGTTCTTCACCGCTTCACCGAGGTCCTTGTTGGTCGCCGCGATGATGCGCACATCCACTTTGACCGACGTCTCCGCCCCCACCTCTCGAATTTCCCGCTCCTGTACGGCGCGCAAGAGTTTGACCTGCATGGACAAGGGCATCTCACCGATCTCGTCGAGGAACAACGTGCCGCCGTTGGCCAGTTGAAACAGTCCGCGCTTCGCGCCGAGGGCGCTCGTGAACGCGCCTTTCACATGTCCGAACAGTTCGCTTTCAAACAGCGTTTCCGGTATCGCGGCGCAGTTGAGCGCGACGAAAGGACCTTTTCCCCGCCGGCTGTTCGTGTGAATGACGCGAGCCAGCACCTCTTTGCCGGTTCCGGTTTCTCCAAACAACAAGATGGTCGCATCCGAGTCGGCGACCTGGGCGATTTGCTGAAAGAGCCGTTGCATCGCCGGACTTCGCGCCACGACATTTTCGAGCCCGTACAGTTCCTTGACCAACGACTTGAGCCGCTGAATCTCTTGGCTCATCCGCTGTTGGGCGAGGGCTTTCTCGATCGTGGCTTTCAGTTCCTTATCGTCAAACGGCTTCGTCAAGTATCCGAACGCACCCCGTTGCATGGCCTCCACGGCATTGGGAATACTCCCATGAGCCGTCAGGATGATGACCGGAAGTCCCGGATGGCTCCTGAGGAGTTCTTCGGTGACGTCCAATCCATCTTCTCCGCGAAGGCGCAGATCTGTGATCGCCAAGTTGAACATCGTTTTCTTGGCTTCTCCGACCGCGGCCTGGCCCGTCGTACAGGGTGTGACCGAAAACCCCATCGCGGACAACCGTATTTTCAACAAATGCAACAGCCCTTCGTCATCGTCGACAACGAGAATGTTTTCTTGCTCCATAGGTCAGTCTTCCTTCCGGTGATTCGTTAAGGGATCGTGTCCGGAGCGGGAGCCGGAACGGTCGTCAATGGTGGCCGGATCGGACGCACCTTTTCCCGCATCTCCTGATCGATTCGTTTCAAGGCCTCCAGTTGTGTCGAAAGCTCCTCGATCTTCTTGTCACGCTCGGCCAGCTGTTTCTGCAGAGTTTGAACCGATGCCGGATCGGCTGACGTCCTGGCCGAGTCTTTCTTCGACGAGAGGGCCTCTATTTTGTGCTCTCGATCCGCCAACTCGCGCTGCAGAGCCTCGATGGTATCGGACTCGCCGTCCTTGGAGGCGCGAAGTTGTTGAACGAGCACCTCCCTGTCAAGCAAGTCCCGCACCAGTCGATCGGTGGTCGACGCGAATGACGTATTGACTTCTGAAATGACCGGCGCCCTAAACACAGCTTCAGGCCAGGATCTCTGGCCAGGAATCGGTTGTTGTAGCAGCTCAAGCCACGTCTTGCTTGACGCGGCCAACTGGCTCTTGGGCGCAACGGCCAAGACCTTCGCAAAATATTTTTCAGCGATTTCGCGGCTTTCATACAATCCCACCAACGCGCGCCCATAGTAGACCTGATCGCAAGAATTCGATTCGCCGCATTTTGACGCGGCGCTTTCTTGTTTCTTTGCAAGTAATTGAAAAGTTTTCAGTTCTCGAGGCTCTGCCACAAAATACGGACGAGAGGCGGGCGGAGGCGACGTCCAAGCCGCACACCCTGCCAGCAAGAGGGAACAGAGGATGATGGAATCCCTTGTCGGAGACGGAATTTTTCCGATCACGCTTGCCCTACCTTTTCTGGTTTTGCCAACCGTAGGATAAACCGTACAGTCGCCCCCTTGCCTTTCTCACTTTCGATCCAGATTCTGCCGCCGTGGGCTTCCACCACCTTCTTCACCAATGCCAATCCCAATCCGCTGCCTGCCGTATGTTTGCCTTTCGTGCGACCTTGGTAAAACCGTTCAAAAATATGCGGGAGATCCTCGGGAGCGATCCCTGGTCCCGTATCCGAAACGGCGATCTCCAGAACTCCCGCTTGTAGATCGGGTTTCATCTGAACCTTTACGACCCCTCCCTCGGGGCTGAATTTCAGGGCGTTGGACAGGAGATTGTCGAGCACCTGTTCCAAACGGGCGGCGTCCGCCTTGACCCACGTCCGCTCCCCGATGCTTTCCAGTACAAGTTGCACATGTTTGGAATCCGCCAAGAGGCGAACCTTGTTGATGGAGATGTCCCCGACGCGCTGGAGATCCACCGGGACAATGCGATATTCCATCATTCCGGCTTCCATTTTCGATAAATCCAAGATCGTGGAGATGAGATGGATCAACCGCCGGCTGCTGTCGGCCATGATCTTTAAAATCGTTCGTTGCTCCTGGACGAGCGGACCGGGAATCTCATCGAGGAGCAGGTGCGTGCCTTCTTGAATCGAGGCCATCGGAGTCCGCAGTTCGTGGGACACGTGCGCCAGAAACTCCGTCTTCATATCATCGATTTCCTGGAGCTTTCTGCCCATCCAATTCACGGTATCGACCAATTCTCGTAACTCCGCCGGTGCTTTGATCTGAAGAGAAGCTCCGAAATTTCCTTGCCCGATCCGTTTGATATGCCCTTGCAGCTGTCGGAGAGGACGCAGGATCGTATAACTGGCGATGCCGGCAAGGCCCAACCCGAACACCAACGCCACCAGCACCAGTTGCTCCGTAACCGCCTCCGCTTGAGCAGCGCTGGCCCGAGATTCCGTGACCCCGAGACTCACCCGAGCCTCGTGCAGATCGATGTAGCCCTGAATCGAGGAAGACATCCGATCCATCAGCCCATCGCGCCGGATTTCATATTCCGGAGTCGCCTGACGGAGTTTCCCCCTGACCGTTTGAAATTCATCCTGAAAAAGCTGGAGCCGCTCCTTGAGCAATTCATCGGTCGCCTGGAGCAGTTTCAACCCCTGCGACGAGCTTTCCTGGCCTCGCAGCAGCTGGAGACTGCGCTGAAACTCGTCCAGTTCTTCGGTCAGATGCGTCAGAAAGGTGCGATCTTTCGTCGCAAGATATTTCTTTTCGCTGTTCAATTGCGCATAGAGCGAACCCAACAGTCTCTTCGCGGATTCGGCAGCGGGATAATGGTAAGAGGCCATCTGCGTACTCATCGCCGTCAACTGCCGAAGTTGAAACAGCGCGTACAGGTTGACCCCTCCCATCACAGCAATAATGATGAGGGACGTCATCACCAACCGCCAAAAAATAGAAAGCTGCATGAACACGCGCCTTACCGGACCACGTTCTTGAAGAACGGAGCTCAAGTGTAGGCTAAGCCATACACTATTTCAGCTCTGATCACAAGCCAGACACCATCGCGGCCCAAGAACGGCCTCGGTCTGGTCGAGAGCCCCTGTCATGAAACAACCAGCCGGCGACGGCCTTTATGACGTTTGTCCTCTACTGCCTGGCGCCAAACTGGTGAGCGAATAGCCGCTGCCGTCTGGAGGACCCTTTGAGCGATGCAAACAAGTGGCCTCGGAACAACAAGGCGGCCATGGCCGTGGGCGGAGTCAGGAGTATCAAGACGATCCATTGTCCATCGGGATCAAGGCCGAGATAGGACAACCACCCGCCTATCACCGTGAACGGCAGCATAAGGATCTGGAAAAAATCGAGGCCTGCTCCCCGACCGACGCGGCCGGAGAGTGAAAAAAATTCGAAGAGGCCGCTGGGAGAGAGGATCACGGGCAACATGAAAACGGCGAACGGGAGAAACCATTCGATCCAATGTTCCAAGACAAATTCATAGGAACTCTTGAACACGTCTAAGGTGGACTCGTGTCGGACTTGATAGATGACTTCCGGCGCCGGGTTCAACAGAATGAAGACCAGGAGCAAGAACGCCGAGAGAAGAAATTGACCATAGGAGGGATTGGCTTGCAGACCCATGTCGAGCAACATCGTCGGCAGCCACAAGACGAACCCGACCCCGATCACGTCCCAGAAATAATGCCCAAAGCTGTCGGTGACATCCTTGAGCCCAAGAGTTCTCGAGGCACTGAGCGACTGTTCAATCAGGCGGAGCGTCGCACCCACCAACAGGGCATTCGCGATGCCCAGGATCAATCCGCCGACGATGCCCAGCGGGGCGGCGATCCGCGAGATCGCCACGAACAGCACGGCAAACACGATGAGCGCGATCATGGTCACCCAACTACAGGTGAGGGAACGCACCGTCTTATTCAGGACGTGCCGATAGAGCTGGAACGTGGCGGAAACGAGGTTCACCATGCCAGCGTACCCTAATCGGGATTGCCCGAGAGGTCAAGGTCTCGTCACAGCTTTCGAGGGGATACATTTTCAGTTGACTTGCGCCCCCTGATGATTATCACCTCATGTATCGATCATTTATTGGGTAGGTGATACGCCATGGACATGAACCGAATGACCGTCAAGCTCCAGGAGGCCTTGCAGTCGGCCTCTGCTCATGCACAGCGGAGAAGCCATCAGGGCATCGATGTCGAACACGTACTCCTGGCCCTGCTTGAGCAGGAGGGCGGAACGACTCCGGCTCTCCTCGAAGGAGCGGGACTCGCCTTGCCCGCGGTTCGTCAAGCGACTGAACAGGCATTGGCCAAGCTTCCGCAGGTCCAAGGAGCGGGCGCCGGTCCCGGTCAGATGCATGTGGCGCCTCGTCTTACCCAGGTCTTGACTCGCGCCGAGGATGAGCAGAAGTCCCTCAAGGATGATTTTTTGAGCGTCGAGCATGTGCTCTTGGCCATGGTCCAGGAAGGAGGCGTCTTCAAGAAGCTGGGGCTTACTCGCGACCGCCTCTTGTCCGGTTTACAACAGGTGCGCGGCAATCAGCGCGTCACCTCTCAAGACCCCGAAAGCACCTACCAGTCCCTGGTGAAATACGGGCGCGACCTGACGCAATTGGCCGGACAGGGCAAGCTCGACCCCGTCATCGGTCGGGATGACGAAATCAGACGCGTGATTCAAATCCTGTCCCGTCGAACCAAGAACAATCCCGTGCTCATCGGCGAGCCGGGGGTGGGGAAAACCGCCATTGTGGAAGGGCTGGCCATTCGCATCGTGAAAGGGGATGTGCCCGAGAGTCTCAAACACAAGAAGCTCTTCGCATTGGACATGGGCTCGCTCGTCGCCGGGGCGAAGTTTCGCGGGGAGTTCGAAGAACGGCTCAAAGCCGTGCTCAAGGAGATTCAGTCGTCTCAAGGCCAGATTCTGCTGTTCATCGACGAGTTGCATACCGTCGTCGGCGCCGGAGCGGCCGAAGGAGCGATGGACGCGGCCAATCTGTTGAAGCCGATGCTGGCGCGCGGCGAGTTACACCTCATCGGCGCCACGACGCTCGATGAATACCGGAAACACATTGAAAAAGACGCCGCCCTGGAACGCCGTTTCCAGACGGTCCTCGTCGATCAGCCCTCCGTGGAGAACACCGTTTCGATTTTGCGCGGCCTGAAGGAACGGTATGAAGTCCATCATGGCGTGCGGATCAAGGACAGCGCCCTGGTCGCGGCGGCGAAATTGTCCCATCGGTACATCTCGGATCGATTTCTCCCCGACAAAGCCATCGACTTGGTCGATGAAGCCGCCGCGCGGCTCCGAACCGAGATCGACAGTCTGCCGGCGGAGCTGGATGAGGTCTCACGCAAGGTGCTCCAGCTGGAAATCGAGCGTGAGGCCTTGAAGAAGGAGAAAGACGCCGCCAGCGCCGCCCGGCTGACCGCCCTCGAGGCGGAATTGACCGACAAACAACGCGACTTGCAGGCGCTCAAGACCAGGTGGGAATCGGAAAAGACGTCCGTCTCCCGCCTCCGAAAGACCCGCGAAGCGATCGAGGACGTCAAACTGAAGATCGACCAGGCCGAACGGGCATACGACCTCAATCGCGTGGCGGAATTGCGGTACGGCGAACTGCCTCGGCTCGAACGGGAGCTGTCGCTGGAACAACAACACCTGGAAAAGAAGCAGGATGCGACCAAGCTCCTGAAGGAAGAAGTGGACGAGGACGAGATCGCCGCCGTGGTCAGCCGGTGGACCGGTATTCCAGTGTCTCGATTGCTCGAAGGGGAAACCGACAAACTGCTGAAACTGGAGGAACTCCTGCACCAACGCGTCGTGGGACAGGATGAAGGCGTCCGAGCGGTGGCGGATGCCGTGCTTCGCGCGCGATCGGGCATCAAGGATCCCAATCGTCCGATCGGTTCCTTTCTGTTCCTCGGTCCGACCGGCGTCGGAAAAACGGAACTGGCCCGTGCCCTGGCCGCGACCCTGTTCGACGACGAAGGCAACCTGGTCCGAATCGACATGTCCGAATATATGGAAAAGCACACGGTCGCCCGTCTCATCGGCGCGCCTCCCGGCTATATCGGGTACGAAGAAGGCGGTCAACTCACGGAGGCCGTTCGGCGACGCCCGTTTTCGGTGATCCTGTTCGATGAAATCGAGAAAGCGCACCACGATGTCTTCAACGTCCTGCTGCAAGTCCTGGATGACGGGCGACTGACCGATTCACAGGGCCGCACGGTCGACTTCAAGAACACCGTGCTGATCATGACGTCCAACATCGGCAGTCCCCATATCCTCGAGGCACAGCAGCGCGGCGCGTCCTATGAACAAGTCAGGACGGTCGTCATGGGGGAACTGCGGGAACATTTCCGACCGGAATTCTTGAACCGCGTCGATGAACTCGTGGTGTTCCATCCGCTCGGCACCGAACATCTGGTCAAGATCGTGGAAATACAGCTGGCGCGTCTCCGCGAGCGACTGGCTGAGCGACGGATGTCCCTTGTCCTGAGCCCTTCGGCGCTCAGACATCTCGGTGAACGCGGGTACGATCCGGTGTACGGGGCACGGCCGCTCAAACGCCTGATTCAGCAGGAATTGGAAACACCGATCGCGCGATCGCTGGTCAAGGGAGAAGTGCGGGACGGAGAGACGATATCGGTTGACCTCAAAAACGGAAGCTTGGTTCTGGCGCCGACCGTCGCCGAACCGCAGCCGTCACCATCTAACCGATAGAGACGGCGCCACCTTTGGCGTCCTGCGTGAGCCCGCGCTTCTGCTGCTTCTCGATCCTCCACTCCGTCGGCGAGACGTGGAAGAGACGCCCCTTCATCGTGGGGAATTCTCCCCGTGAAAAAGACACCACGTCGGAGGCCTTCACGTCGAACTGAAAGAGAATTTTCCCGGACTCGGCTTCTCTCAGCGCCACGCTGGTGTTCGTCTTCGTCAACTCATAGGCGCGCCGTTCGTTGAACATCATGGCGCTGTCCACCACCTTCGCCAACATTCGGCCGTTCGAGTCGAACAACGCGAAGTTCACCAAGAGGGCCCCGGACGAAGAATGACGGGCGACTTGGATTTGTGGCACGCCCTCGATTTCGATAGTGCCGTTCGAGTTGCGGTACAGATTGGAACCGATTTCAATGTCCATGGTTGGCTGAGCCTCAGTTTCGTATCTTTCTGTCCGTACTTTTTATCCCTGGGACTTACCCTTTTTCAACCTCCCAGCCGCCGGAATCGGAGCGCTGTCTGGAAGTGTACCGAGATCGGGAGACCTCTACCGTCCAAGCGAGCTTGTACCGCTCATCCCGGACGCACTCCTTCCAAGAGCATCGCTCCCCTCGCCGCCGCCACAACTACAGTGGCCGTTGCAGAGTTACTTCCGCAACCAACGCGATCAATCCACTGATTTAGCTGTGAAGATTAGGCAGATTTTTTGAGTCGCTTGCTCGCGTGCAACACGGTAAAGCCGATAACCTCGTTATCCTCATAGCGGATGATCACGTCTTCATCGGTCATCTCGCTATCAGTGGCGTGACTGGGCTTCTTGTAATTGACATACAGCGTGTCGGCCTCAGCGTCGTATGTCAGCCAGACGGCATGCTGCGGTGCCCGGCTCACAGCCGGAATCAGCTTCAAGTATTCCTGGATGTCGGCTATGGCCATACTTGCCTCCTCTTCTCCAAAGCTCCCGGCGCCTATTCCGTCTTTCCATCTACCCCTAGGCATCTTTGTCTCCGAGGTCATTCATAATCAAGCGAAACTGTTCGAGGGGGGATTCGAGGTTATCAACGTTTCACTCTTCATTGTTCCTCCTCTTTGCCACACTCTGACTCAACTATTAGCCCAGACTTGCGCGGAATCGGCGTCATAAAAAAATACCTGCAGTGGCGTTGGATGCCCAGGTAGTTGAGCTCTGCGATCAGCAATCTGCTGCACGCGCATTCTTGTGGCCTGATTCTCCTTTGAATTTAGATCACCATGCAATCCTACTATTAAGGTAGGGAGTTTCCTTGCTGCAACGATCGCATCAGAAATATGATTATCAGACGGACCTAAGCTATGTCCAAAAACCACCAGTGGACTCTCAATATTCCGGAGTTTGTCCAGACAGTACCACAGGTACCCGTTGCCCTGAATCTGTTCAAGCTTCTTTTCGGGAGAGCCTTCAGCCACAAAAAGTGGATATTGCCCTTTAGCGAACCCATCCCGAATAAGCTCTGTAAGACGTTGTCCACTACGTGTCCAGGTATGCTTCCGTAGCTCTCCATTGTGCAAGTAAAGATGGAGCGCCCCATGAAGATACAGCAATCCTCGCTTATCCTTCAGCCGTTGTGAAAAGACTAGGTAGTGGACGTCAGGCTCGTCTTGATCAGCTCTAAAGCAGTCCTCAAACGGCGGAGGATCTCCTGCATGCATTACCACCCAATAGAGAAGCAAATCATAATTGGTCGTAAACACCACGTGAAACGGTTCAAGAAACTTAGCGGTGGAAGTCTTTCGACCATCGACTATATCTCCGGGTGTTTCGAGGTGAGAACTGGAAATTGCTGTGACAAGTGTTCCCTTAATCACCTCCAGATCTTCGGCCATTCCGCTTGATTTATTCTTGACTAATCCATACGTTCTAGCGACCCAATCTGAACCATCAAGAAGTTTCATTACGCCTTCGAAGTTATTGGTTCCATATCGTTGAAACAAGAGTTGTGCACGTCTGCTCAGTCCAGCCTTAACCGCAGCTTGATACAGACTCCCATACCGAAAAACTGGGTCGCAGGCGATGCTGAAACCGTTTCCGAGAAGGAGATAAGAACGCTTGTCCCTGATCCGACGGCGCACTTCCTCATAAGTAAGGAGGATCGTGCCATCCGATCGTTCTGAGGGTCGGCTGGGCATGAAGTTCACAATTCTCCCTTAAATGCTTTATCCAGGATGGAGGGCAGGAGCGCGGCGAGTTCGGCAGTGGTCTCGGCTTGCAACTTCTTCAGCGCCTCTACCTTGGCCTGCAAACCGTCGAGGTAAGTAACGATACGGCGCTGCTCCTCAATCGTGTGGTTGGGAATCTGCAGAGCAAGGACTTTCTCCTTCGAGATGTTCTTCATGGTCGGCGAGGTCCCTGAGGCTTGACGCTCAATCTGATCGCGTAAGGGAGGCGACTTTAACAGATGCTCCAAATACTCGGGGACTACTGCTTGAGGTTTGCGAAAGACGAAACGAAATGTCTTATCGCTAAGCATCAACTTCGAACGAGTCTTCCGCACGTACGCACACGCTCCAACCAACTCTCGAGTATTTGCACGAGACATCAGGAAATCACCGACTCTCACTTCAAGGTTTGGCGGTGGCATGTACGACAACGGTAACGCCTTATTCTCGCCTTCGTCGAACAAGCCAAAAGAAACTGCGCCAACCTTTAGGACTCCCCATTCATCTCGCGTTGCAGGACGGCCATCAGTTGCGGGGCTCTTACCGTTTTCAATTTCCGCCACATGTCGGCTTAAAGGAATCCAATCGCTGGCTGGCGGGTCACCGATTAATGCTCGGCGACCAGAGGCCAAAATAGCCTCTGTTTCTTTGGCCGTCACTGCTCGTAATCCCCTTGCCTCTTGGATCTCCGCGGCCAGAGATTCGATCCGCGCCACGATCCGCCGCTGTTCCGGAAGCGGGGGAAGAGGAATTTTGTATCCAAGCACATCGTTAGGACGAATGGCCGCATAGTTGGTTGAACCTTGGGCGGCCACCTGGTCGCGAAATGCGGGTGTGCGAATGTAGAAATCGAGGAACCGTCGATCCAGTTTGGTTTGGTCTATTCCGAACAAGAAGTAGTGACTGCTGACTATTGCTTGATCGAGTTCCTCAGGAACAATCCCAAACCCACCAACCTTTGCATCGATCTCCGCTACTAGGAAGTCGCCAGCCTTACAGACTTGCTGCTTCTTTGTTTTGATCTCGGCTCCAGGAACGGTATCCCGCAGAACGATTCCTTGAGCGTGAAGCTGAACGCGGCATCTCTTGTAGGCCGAAAGATCATTGATCGAGACAAACTCCTTGCGACACTGAATCGCCGAAGCCAACGGAGCTGAGAGCCACTTGCTCATACCCCACCCTTCAGAAGACTTTTAATCTCACCCATGATCTCCGCGATGCGCAGCTCTTTCTTCAGGATGTCGTCGGCGAGCTGCTCCGGTGGTAAATGCTCAAAGTCCACTTTGCCGCGCGGATTCTTGATATCGAGATTGCAGCCGTTCTTGAGAATGGCGGCGGCGGGAACTTTCCAAGCCCGGTCGTTTTCCTTCCGCTTCCCCCACCAGACGATGCAATCGGCGAACTCTTCGAATTGAATCGGCTGGGTCTTGGTGTAGTTCTTCCGACCTTCGGGAAGCGGCTGCTCATAGTACCAAACGTGCTTCGTCGGGCCGAAGCGATCGAAGAACATGAGATTTGTTGGAATGTTTGTGTAAGGCGCGAAGACACCGTTGGGCAAGCGGATGATCGTGTGCAGGTTGAAATCTTTCAGCAGTTCTTCCTTGATGCGAGCGCAAACGCCGTCGCCAAAGAGGGTGCCGTTAGGGACAATTCAACTACGGCACCACGATGACATCGCCGCTCTGCAGAAAGAAGTTTCCCGGCACGGCGCTGCCCTTTAGAATGTCGTCATAGCTCACCGGAATTTCGATCTGGCGTTTCTGCTCATGCCCTTCTGACCCGGTGCTCACATTGCGCAACACCTTAATCTTATTCTTGGATGCAAACGGGGCGAAGCCGCCAGCCAACGATATGCCTTGCATCACGTTGGCATAGGACTTCAACGGGTACTTCCCCGGCTTCATCACTTCTCCCAAGACGTAGATGAAATAGCTGTTCACTTCTTTCACTTGGACCGTAACTATTGGCGATGAGACATATTCAGTAAGCCGATCGCCGATGCGCTTAGCCAAAACATTGGCAGTTAGGCCGGCAGCCGGTACATCGCCGATAAGCGGCATGGTAATCGTCCCGTCCGGACGAATCGTCACCTCACCAGACAGATCCTGACTTTTCCAAACCGTCACTCTCAGCACGTCCTCCGGACCGAGGAAAAATTCAGACGGCGCAGTTAGGTTGACTTTGTCATCCATTCTCTTCTCGGCACATCCCACAAGCAGGACAATGGTGACAAACATCCAGCTCAGTAAGATGCGCATCATATGCCTACTCCCGTCATAGCCATCATTGAACATTCTCTAACAATCTCCCCGCACATCTCTGATCAAGGCTGCCCGAAGCGTCGCGTAATCAAGCGTGAGCTCGGCAAATTGTTTTTTCAGCCGCCGATGTTCGTCCTCCAGGGACCGTAACCGCTCTTTATCGCCCGATTGTTGCTCATGGGCAAACTTTGCTCGCCATCGGTAGAGGGAACTGATGGAAATCCCATACTGACGAGAAATCTCTCCAGCCATTCGGCCCGCGTCTAATTCTGAGACCACGGCTCTTATCTGATCTTTGGTAAAACGGGATTTGGGCATGACTGCAGATCCCCCGTCATCTTGCTGGATCGTAGAAAGATTGAAGGGGAATAGGGAGGAAGGTTCACTGCTCGGGCGCGACTTCGTCGCTGCCTATATGGATGAGCGCAGCTCGCTGCAGAAGAGAGGAGCGAATCACTAAGCCATGATGACTCGTTCGGCGAACGAATTGGCCACGGACTCCGATCAACGGACCTCGTATCACTTCGACCCATGCACCTTCTGCGAAGTAATCCCACGGTTCCATCATGGGATTGACCGAGGAAAGTTGCTGGAGCACGGCAATTTCTTCAGCCGGAATGGGTTCTGGTCTCATAGTGCCGACGATACGGACGACACCCGGCGTTTTTAGAACGGCTAGACTACTGGTCATCGCAAAGTTGGCAAAGCAATACCCGCTAAAGAGCGGAAGCGTCGTCCACACTTTGCGATCGGACCATTGACGACGTTGCTTGCCCAACGGGAGCAAGGGTTCTATCCCTACTGCCAACAATCGGTCCCGAACTTGTTTCTCGTGGCGAGACTGGGTCTGAAGGGCATACCATCGGCAATCAGTGCTGGTCTCTATTACCTGTTCTTGTATCTGTTCGTCCCGTTCAATAGGTTTTTTCTGTTTCTGATAGCCAGGGATCATAGCTTCGCCCCGTGAGTCCCAGCCTCTTTAATAAATACAGCCGTTCAGCTGTAATGATAGGGCCTAGCGGACCTATCAATATCAGGGCATACGGCCCTTTCACCATCAGATAGATGTCTAGTTTTCGTGTAGTCACACCAGCACCTTTGTCTAAACGATCGAGCTGAACAGTACTGTTCCTGCCAACGACGCTGCGACGATAAAATCATCGATTCATACTTCAACGTAGGTTATGTCCTATCAATATGAGTTCCTTACTGATAGGTCTGGTGAAGATTGTTCGAGGAAGAAGAAAAATGAAAATAGATAAACGTATTCAATACATTGAATATGCGTGATGTATCGATCCTGCACACCCTACTAATGGGCAGTATCATTTGCACCTATCAAAAGTGGAGAACCATGCACCGTTTGATCCTTCCCGAGGACACAAGCAAACCGAACTCAATAAGAATCAGTTTCACGAGGTTCCCGTTTCCATCTTGAATCAGGAGGCAGCATGCTCGGTGCCGCAATGTCCCCCCTCACGATCGCGATTCTCAGTAGTCAGTGGCTCCTATGGGTGGGATTGCAAAAGATTCTTGAGAGCCACGCAACCATCCCGATGGTCGTGCATCGTCACCCGTGGCGCACCTCGGCCATGTTCCATTCCGAACGACCACCGGACCTGTTCATTCTGGATCTGGAGACCGAGCGCAACCCCACCCAAACCATCACGCAGATTCGAGAGACAGCCCCCGGCAGCAAGATCGTGTTGTTGTGCGGGATCGAGGACAAGGACCGCACCCGTGAAGCGTTTATCTCCGGCGTTGACGGCATCATCCTCACGGTGCAACCGCCGGAAGTCGTGCTCGCGGTAATCGAGGCCTTGTATACTCCCGCGAAGCTCCAGCTCCCCATGGAACGAGATAACACGGGAGGGAGTGATGTCGCGCTATCCGCCAAAAAGAAGAGCAACTCGGACACCCCGCCCGGATGGCCCGAGGCCTTGACTGAGCGGGAACGAGAGATCATCCGCTTGGTGGAGCAGGGACTCTCGAACAAAGACATCGCCTATAAGTTGTCGATCAGCGACAGTACGGTTCGGCATCACATGACGAATATTTTCGACAAAGTCGGCGTGCCCAATCGACAGAAGCTGCTGATTCGCGCCCATCAGTTCAGCTCTAATTCCGCCTAGTCGTCAGAGCGACAGAAAGGAGTTCGGGCTAAATTTCTTTGGCTTTCTTGTGCCGCGCAATCGTCGACCCACGACAACGCCTTTTGTAGAGGAAAGTGTCCCTTACAAAACATGTGGAAGTCCGGCGCATCACCTTGGTAAGATGCGTCCGGCGGTTTTACCGATCGCAAGAGTGGAAACTGCTGATCCGTTACACAAGGGCCTCAGTGCCGAGGTAGCTCAGTTGGCAGAGCACAGCCC
>LVWS01000016.1:99192-99371 GCA_002083365.1 Nitrospira sp. SG-bin1
TTCGATTCTGTCCCTCGGCACCACATTTCGCATAGTTAGAGGATTCACGTTTTGAACAACTGGCACCCAAGTGGCAGTAACTGGCACCTGAATATCATTTTCCCCATTTAGAACTGCCTTCGTAAACGTTTCCAGCCTGGTCACGGCATCCCGCAATCGCGCATTCCAATTGTGAATGT
>LVWS01000016.1:99461-99827 GCA_002083365.1 Nitrospira sp. SG-bin1
TGAAGGTATGGCGAAGATCGTGGAAGTGCAGATCATGCACCCCTGCCCGCTCACAGGTTCGCATCCAGGTATGTTTGAAAGAATTCCCGTCTTTCCAGTGATGGAAAAATCGACCGCCGATTCTTGGAGTTTTTCCGAACAACGCCTCGTAGGCCAGACTGTTGAGAGGAACCATTTTAGGCACCCCTTTGATTTTTGTCTNNGGCCTGGCGAGGGAACCACCCACCAGCCGTCTCCCCGCTGCATCAGCCACTCTTCATGGATCTCAATCAACTTGTTTTCTCGAAGACCGATCTGCAGCGCGGCCATCGCCAGCCGCCACACGTTCGGTGAGGCGGCCTCACGGATTTTGAGCAGCTCCCAGCC
>LVWS01000016.1:99864-99995 GCA_002083365.1 Nitrospira sp. SG-bin1
CAGGCAAACGTTTGAGCCGATTCTTGTCCAGATGATCCATATCAACGGCTAAATTCAGTACGGCCATCAGGGCCGCGCACTCTCGCTCAATCGTCCTTGGTTGACTTGCGTAGCACGACAAAAGTAGTTAC
>LVWS01000017.1 GCA_002083365.1 Nitrospira sp. SG-bin1
TTTGAAGTGTCCACGAAAGTGGGGGCATCACAGGCTACTTTGTCTGATCCCCGCCTTCCGTTTGCCGTACCCTGCTGCGACCATGCCTCGGATTCCTCGCGGCTACGTTGCCGGACATGCCTACCACGTCCTGAACCGTGGCAATGGTAGTGCGACCATCTTTCATCAGGGAGCGTGCCTATGCCCAGTGCCTATGCGTGAGCGACCCTATTTATCGGCTGGTCGTCGTACGACCACAGCCATGCCATCGACGAGGGACCAGGCCAAGGATTGGGCGTGG
Source organism: Nitrospira sp. SG-bin1 (assembly GCA_002083365.1). Classification (NCBI taxonomy): domain Bacteria; kingdom Pseudomonadati; phylum Nitrospirota; class Nitrospiria; order Nitrospirales; family Nitrospiraceae; genus Nitrospira; species Nitrospira sp. SG-bin1. The sequence continues at coordinate 281 of LVWS01000017.1, forward strand.
TCCGCGGAAAGAGTCAATCGAAGTTGAGAACTGGGTTCCGATGAACGGTTCGGAAGTACCCGACTCGTCCAGTCCTTCACGTTTCGCCATCCCACTTTCCCCATTAAGATGACGCTCTGAACGAGACTGTCGCTTGCGATCGATGGTACGACCGTGATGCTCAGAGGGGGTGTGAAGGACAATACATAGTCGGCCGGCATATCGGCGAGAGAAATGGGATCCTGCTCGACTCCGGCGCCCGGTTCGATTTTTCGCCTCACGACCGGAGGTCGTGCCACCAAGCGGTGGATCCCTTTGAGGTGCTCCTGCGACTCGACGGACCAGGTCACGATAGGAATTTGATGGAGGGTGAGGCCACGGCCTTTGATTTGAATTGTGCCGGCATTCAAATCGATCAGCAGATAGGTTTGGGGACGCGCTGCCAGTTTGAGTTCTTCCTCAAGGACGCGAGTGACCTCTCTCAATTCATTGACGTTGTTCAGATTCAAGTTCGGGAAAACATCGGGATCCTTTCCCCAGCTTGGTGCGGTGACGGCGAGCAGAAGAAGAATGGCGCAGAAGTTCATGGGCGATCTCTGCGCGTGTGGAGGGATCAAAAGATCATGATCGGTGTCCCTACGCGAGCGAGCTTGTAGACACCTTTGAGGTCGTTGTCATTGAGCCTGATGCATCCATGTGTCACGTTTTTTCCCAATAAGCGGGTATAGAGGGTCCCATGGATGAAATAACCCTTGCCGAATCCCAAGGCATAATCGCCGAGGACCCCGGGTTCAGCACGGTCGGCGGTATTCTGTGGCACCGCGAGTCCTTCTTCGACGAATGCCCAATCGGGCTTGATCCACGTGGGATTGGTCAATTTCGACTTAACGAGAAATTCTCCTCGTGGCGTATCGAAGACCCACTGGCTATTCCCCTCGCCGGGCTTGTCGAGAATGGTTCCGCTGCCGGTCGAGGCAATCGCATCGAGGACGACTTCGCCCTGGTGCTTCACATAGAGCCTGTTCCTGGCCGTATCGACCAAGATGTAGTTCTGGTTCGGCATGAGTTGGGACAGCTGCTTGGAAAGCCCCTTATACCGGGCTTGCAATGCTCGAAGACCGGCTGTGTCTTGGACAGCGGGCTGCTGAACCGTATGAGTCTCTTGTGGCGCCACGCGACCGGTAGACAGGGTCATCACGACCAGGAGTAAGAGGATGGTGACCGTTGAAATGGCAAGAAGGATTCGGCGCATCGGTCTACACTCAGATTTCGCCTCTACGCTGGGTGAGTTCGGACAAGGTCAGGGCCACCGCATTTTCTTTGGTCAGCGCACCGACGATCGTGACCGGCGTCCCCACGGAGACACCTTCATAGAGCGCCGCCATATTGGGATTATCGAGCATAATGCACCCAAGTGTTCTGGCGAGGAGCTCGTTGTCGGCGCCGTGGATCTCAATTTGGCCGCCTATCCCTCTGGTAGAACCGATCCGCCCCGACCTCTTCGCCAAATCGAATTTTCGACGATCTTCGGCATTGGGATAGTCCAACGCCAGGGCCCGGTAGAATTGCGTTTGCCCTAGTCCCCGTTTGTCCGTCACATGATACCGCCCTTCCGGCGTTGCCCCGTCCCCCTGATACCGTTTTTCCAACATGCCATTGAACCCCAGCCTGACGGGGTATGATAGCACCTTCCGTCCATTCTTGTAGAGGGTCAATTCTCGGTCGGCCTTGCTCACCACGATTGCCGCTGATTGATGAATTCTTGACCAATCGATGGTCTGCTTGGCCAAGGATTGCCAATAGGCAACGCGACTCTCATCGGCATAGCGACCCAATTCTTGGCTGAGTAATGAAGCCTGAGCCTTGAGCGCGTGATCCGCTTTGTCCGCGGCTAGCATGGCTCGATGGAAGTCTTTTTGCTCGAAGAAGGAACGGGCTTGTTTTACCAAGAGATCCGTTTGAACGACTTTTTCTCCCAAGAGGATACGCCCGTCGATCGATTCCACTCTCGAAGTAATCGCATGCAGCTGTTCTTCCAGGCGTGCCACCTTCTCTTGTGTCGTTCGTTGCTGCGCGGTTTGTCGTTCATGCAGCTGGGAGACGGTCCGCTCACCCATGCTGTACAACCGCCGGAGCTCATTTTCCAGATCGCTCGTTTCCCATGGCCACCTGATCAGATCATCGTCCAACTCGATACGCGCCTTGAGTGAGACCCATTGGCGAACGAACCGTCCATACTCCTCAGGCGCCGATTCAGGCGCCCGCAAGGCGATCAAATCCTGATCAATGGCTTCGAGGGCCGCAAGGAGATCCGGCGGAACGGCTTGAACGCAACCTGCAAGACAAAAACTGCAGATAATCGCGGCCAGCGATCTATGTACCTGATCCAGCGTCATGCCGTTATGTTATTTTCTCTTTCCCGGTTTTCCTTTGCCTACCTTCGCCAGGGCGTTCTGTATTTCGGTTGACACGCCCTGGCTCATGTCGTGAATGGCTTTTGCTTGGGATTGTGCCGCCGGATAATCTTCTTTGTCGATCGAGGATTGAACCTGCTTCAGTAATGATTTCAATCCTTCTACGTCGTTCCTGATGGCCTCCACCGCCGCGCGATCTTTTCCGACCGGCGCCTTGGCCACCAGGTCTTGCGTGGCTTTCACCGCCTCTTCAGCGACTTGTTGGGCTTGTAAGGCTGCTGCTTTGGCTTCTTCCTTCTTTTGAGCCGATGCCGCCTTGATCCGCTCGCTGTCTGTTTTGGCCGAAGCAGACAGTTGTTGAGCCTTGCCATAGTCTCGAAAGAGTCCGAATTTTTCATCCTGATCCGCGACTTCCTTCCGCAGTGCGGCGAGAGTCCCTTCCAGCTTGGCGTATTCTTCAGCACTGTAGGTGGCGGCGCCGCTTTCCTGCGCATCTTTGAGAGCTTTTTCCGCTTCCTGAATCTGTTGGGTGGGGGGATCCGCACATCCACCGATGGCGACGAGAGTCAAGGCTAAAGAGATAAGAGATGCTTTTCTCAGCATATGAAGAATCCTCCTTACAGGTTCAATCTACAATTTTGGTTCCGCTAGTTCTTCTAGCAACAATGAATTATGTACGGGTGACAAGGACCTATCGCAGCCGGTGTGAGTCGTCTGAAATATGAAGATACCTTCACGTCTACTAGATGCGCCAGCTTAACAGACTTGGAGCTTCAGGCCTACTGGCATGGCAAAAATATACAGCAAGGTCGATGCCATTCATAACAGTCGACGGAGAACAAATATTCAATGGATTTCACATATTTAAAATTGTTTTACACCTCCAGCCGCCCTATGCTGTGGCATTCTGGTGGAGAAGAGCAAAATTGCCTCAACTCTGCAATATTGAAAGGTTTGTTTCTAGTGTTTGTATGAGAATTCTCGATCAAACGGAAGCGGAAAATTGACAGCCCCAAGCACCTCCCCTATAATCCGCTGTTCATTTGAACTGACAACTTAAGTGCGCGAACGAAAGGGAGATTATGTCTTTCACATTTCAACAGCCGTCCAACTTGAAAAAGAAGCGCGAGCACGGATTTAGAAAACGTATGAGCACCAAGAATGGACGGAAGGTGCTGGCCCGCCGGAGAGCCAAGGGACGAGCTCGGTTGACGGTCTAGGCTTATCGTGTCGGATCGACAGGTGGTTCTGCGGATCGCTCTCCGATCTCTCGCGTTGGGAGTGCGTTCACCTACCAGTCCGAAGTTTTCTCCAGAATTAGGAACGGGTGGAATGCGGCGAAGAAGCTTCCCTCTCCAATGACACCGAGGGCGCAAAGGCGAGAGGCTATTTTTTTGCGCAATAACCGAGAGATCCAGATCGTAAAACGCCATGGTCGCAGAGTTTCGAGTACTTTTTTTAATCTCATGGCATACGAGTTGGGCGATGCCCCAAGTCGTGTCGGGATTATCGTGGGAAAGCGATTTGGAAACGCGGTCCGACGCAATCGGGCTAAACGGGTTTTTCGAGAACTGGTAAGACGATTGCACCCGGACTTGCTTCCGGGCCGGGGACTGCTCGTATTTCCTAAGGGAGAGTCCCTGGGCCAGTCGCAAGAGGGATTGGTTCAAGCGTGGAGGACATCGCTGGAGCACCTTCATCTTCTTCGATCAAGGACATCCTGATATGCAATCGCTCTGTCTGTGGCTGATCAAAGGATACCGCTTGGTGATCTCGCCTTTGTACGGGCGCACATGTCGGTTCGAACCCAGTTGTTCGCAATACGCCGCCGATGCGATCATGAAATATGGAGCGTTACAGGGATTCGGATTAACTATTCTCCGACTCATGAAGTGTCACCCCTTCCATCCTGGTGGAGAAGACCCGGTCAAGTAGCGACAATCGCCTTTTTTAAAGAAAGCATAGCCTCTTCATGGAAAAACGAGTCATTGTGTTCTTGGTACTCTCTCTCGCGATTATTTTCGGGTACGAGTACCTGCTCAAAGAATTGGGCTTGCTCCCCCAGCCGACCATTTCGGAACCAACCGCGCCTTCCACGAACGAGGCCTCATCGTCTTCGCCCACAAGCGCTGACGCTCCACCCTCGACCGACTTCACGGCCAAGGAAACAACTGGTCTCAAATCCTCCGGTGTAGACAGCCGTCCTCAAGAGCCGCGTGGAGAATCCTCCGCCGCAGAGATTATCGAGGTGGAAACCGATCTCTATCGGGCCAAGTTCACGACTCGCGGGGCGGCGCTGACGAGTTGGGAGCTCAAACGTTATCGCAGCAGTTCCGATGGGCAGACCCCGGTGCAACTCGTGCGACAAGGAGGCAAGTTTGCCGAGCCTTTGACGGTCACTGCCGATGACAGTTCTCAGTCAAAGGAACTAAGCGAAGGAATTTACAGGGTCGAAAAAGACTTTACAACCCTGGACCAGGCACATCCCACGGGTCACGTGACTTTCTATTACGGTAATCCATCGACCGGTGTACGGTTGGAAAAGCAGTTAACCTTCCATGTCGATAGCTATGTCGTCGACATCGCGTTGAAATCCAGCGGACTCACCGGAGCCCTGAACTTGGGACTGGGGACGAATTTTGGAGTGGTGGATTGGGGAGAAGGGTTCATCGGTTCTGTCGGGGCGGCGTCGCTCATTGACGATAAAATCGAAAACGACATGCCGGAATCCGAAACCGAGCTTAAGGGCTCTTTGAAATGGGCGGCGCTACAAGACAAGTATTTCATCTCCGCACTTATTCCAAAGGGGAACGCGACGGCTTTGCCCAAAAAACAAGGGGACAAGCTCGTTTCTACGGCGGTTCGCCTGAACATCGATCCTTCCGGGGCGCCGCTCGGGCTCCAGTTGTTCGCCGGTCCTAAGGAGTATGACACGCTTCAGAGCTTGCAAATTCGGCTTGAAGATACCATCGATTTCGGATGGTTCCTTTTCGGAAGTTGGGACATGGTCAGGGCCGTGGCCAAGCCCATCTTTTACGTGCTGCGTTACATCAATGATTATACTCATAACTATGGGCTGACGATCATTATCCTGACGGTGATCATTAAACTGCTGTTTGTGCCGCTGCAATACAAAAGTTACACGTCGATGAAACAGATGCAGGGCATCCAGCCTAAGGTGGCGGCTCTTCAAGACAAATTCAAAGACGACCGTGAACGCTTGAACAAGGAACTCATCAAACTGTACCGGGATCACAAGGTCAATCCCGTGGGCGGTTGTCTCCCGATGATTTTGCAGATGCCGGTGTTCGTCTCGCTGTTCAACATTCTGTATATGACCATCGATTTGCGCCAAGCGCCGTTGGGGCTGTGGATCACCGACCTGTCGGTCCAGGATCCTTACTACATTTTGCCTATCATCATGGGAATCAGCATGGTGGTCATGCAGAAGATCCAACCGACTACCATGGATCCGACTCAGGCAAAAGTCATGCTGATGCTTCCAGCGCTCATGACGTTCCTGTTCATCAATTTTCCAGCCGGCCTCGTCCTATATTGGTTGACCAATAACGTGCTCACCATCGTGCAACAATTCGTCACGGATCGCTTCTTCTTTCGGCCTTCCAGCGCGGCCCCGACCGCGGATGAACAGGGTGACAAGAAATGATGCCCCGTCCCTTTTGCTTGATGTGACGGGTCCTCACGAACGTGGGGGAACATGTCGGCCGTTGGAACGCCCGAGGATACGATTTGCGCAATCTCCACTCCCAGCGGTGAGGGAGGTATCGGGATCGTTCGGATAAGCGGGCCGGATGCCGTAGACATAGCAAGTCACGTCGTTCGGTTGCGCACGAAGCAAGCGCTGCATGCACTGACTTCTCACAAGTTACATCTGGCCGATATTCTGTTGCTCCCTTTTCCTTTAAGCTACAGTCGTTCTTCCACCCCAAGTGGGACAAACGAGGAAATCGTCGACGAAGGCCTAGTGGTGTATATGAGGGCACCTCGGTCTTTTACCGCTGAGGACATCGTTGAGATTCATTGCCACGGAAACGGGTTGGTTCTGCAACGAATCTGTGAAAGCTGTGTTGCCGCCGGCGCTCGTCTTGCCCAGCCAGGAGAATTTACCAGACGGGCCTTCTTGAACGGACGCCTCGACTTGTCTCAAGCGGAAGCGGTGTTGGACACCATTAAAGCCAAGTCGGAACTAAGCCTCAAACTGGCACAGCGCCAGCTCCGCGGAGACCTGGCGCACACGGTCAATCAGCTACGCGCCGGTCTCATTGATCTGCTGGCGCATCTGGAAGCAGGAATCGACTTCGCTGAGGAAGACATTGCCTTCGTCGGGCGCGAGGAAATGATCGGCTCTTTGCAGGAAACGCGGAAGCATATCCGGCAGATGTTGGCGACGGCGGAGACTGGGCGGGTTCTGCGCGATGGAGTCCGTGTAGTAATCGCCGGCGAGCCCAATGTCGGCAAGTCGAGTTTACTGAACAGTTTACTCCGCGAAAATCGTGCCATTGTCACGGATATTCCCGGCACGACCCGCGACGTCATCGAAGAATCGGTCGTTTGGCAGGGGTTGCGAGTCACATTGGTCGATACGGCGGGACTGCGGCATACGACAGACATCGTTGAACTGGAAGGCATCCGTCGGTCCAAAGAGGCGCAACAGGAGGCCGATCTCGTCCTGCATGTCCTAGACGGGACTCAATTGGTGAATCTCGACCCTTGGGATTTCCGATTTCCGGCCCTTTCCGTGAAGCACTTGCTCGTCGTCAATAAAATCGATCTCCTTCCTGCGGGCTCGCAACGACGACTTGTCGAGGCACTGTCCACGGACACGAGAGCCAAGGTCGTTCTCCTGTCCGTGCGATCTGGGGAGGGGCTGGAGGCGTTGAAGGACGCGATACGGGAGCAGTTTGTGACTCCGTCCTTTGATGCTAGCGAGGGGGTCGTTGTGACTCATGTTCGACATCGTATGGCGCTCGAGCGAGCCGACGTGTCACTCCAGCAGTCATTGGCCTCGATCGAACGTGGCCTGCATGCCGAATTTGTGGCAGTGGATCTCCGAGGAGCGGCTGACGCGTTGGGCGAGATCGTCGGAGCTATTACAACTGACGAGATCTTGGACCGAATTTTTTCAGAGTTCTGTATCGGCAAATAGAGGCTCTTTGGCTACTGCGTTTGATGTAATCGTTGTCGGAGGCGGCCACGCTGGCTGTGAAGCTGCTTTGGCGGCCGCCCGGATGGGAGCAAAAACTTTGCTTCTCACGATGGAGGTGGGCCGAATTGCACAGATGTCATGCAATCCGGCGATCGGAGGAATCGCCAAGGGGCATCTGGTCAAGGAAATCGACGCGCTCGGTGGTGAAATGGGGCGGAACACGGACCGCGCCGGAATTCAATTTCGATTCATCAACACGAGTAAAGGACCGGCAGTGCGGGCCTTGCGCGCCCAATGCGACAAATCGCTGTATCGCCGGGCCATGCAGGAAACCCTTGCTTCGCAGGAACGCCTTACGCTTGCGGAAGGAGTCGTGGATCGACTGCTTGTAACCGGAGACGCTGTACAAGGTATCGTGACGGGCTCAGGGGAGCGAATCGACGCAAGGGCCGTCATATTGACATCGGGTACTTTCCTTAAGGGTCTTATCCATATCGGGTTGAATCATTTTCCAGCCGGGCGCGCGGGTGAAGCTTCAGCCGAACATCTTTCGGATTGCATGCGGGATCTCGGATTTGAGGTGGGACGGCTCAAGACCGGAACCCCTCCCCGATTGGCCAAGACAACGATTGATTTTTCGGCCATGATTCCTCAGCCGGGTGATATGCCTCCTCCTCCTTTCTCGTACCGCACCCAGTGCATTACGACCGAACAAGTCGTCTGTCATTTGACGTATACCAGCCAGAAAACACATGACATCATTCAACGGAATCTCGATCGCTCACCCCTCTATGGTGGAGTCATCGAGTCAACCGGCCCCCGGTACTGTCCGTCGATCGAAGATAAAGTCGTACGTTTTGCGGAGAAGGAACGTCACCAGATTTTTGTCGAACCCGAGGGACTCGATTCGATCGAATTTTATCCGAACGGTATTTCGACCAGCCTCCCTGTTGATGTACAGACCGCCATGCTCAAGACAATTCGCGGATTAGAGCATGCCAAAATACTCAAACCTGGCTACGCGATTGAATACGACTATTTCCCTCCTCGCCAACTCTACCGAACCCTCGAATCAAAACAGGTCGCAGGCCTCTACCACGCCGGACAAATCAATGGAACGTCCGGGTATGAAGAAGCTGCGGCACAAGGCATCGTTGCCGGAATTAATGCTGTTTTAAAAATACGCGAGAGACCTCCGTTCATTCTCGATCGATCCCAAGCCTATATCGGTGTGCTTATCGATGACCTCATTACGAAAGATGCCTATGAGCCTTATCGAATGTTTACATCAAGAGCGGAGTACCGATTGCTTCTTCGTCACAACAATGCAGACCTTCGGCTCACGCCGATCGGGCATGAACTCGGCCTTATCCCCGATAATTCGTATGAGAAATTTTTGCGAAAGAAACGACTGATCGAACAGGAAATCGAGTACCTGAATACTACCAGACCAGCGTTCACTGAAGAAATTCGACTGCGAACCCAAGGTACCTATCTTGAAAATGCTTCGTCCGCCATGACCATGGCACAGCTACTTCGCCGTCAAGAATCAAATTATCAGGAACTTTTAGGTGCTTTTGGTATGCCATTCATTACAGAGAATGAAATCAGTGAAGAAATTGAGCTTCAGATCAAGTACGAAGGTTATGTACGACGACAGATACAGCAAGTAGAGCGGTTTAAGAAGCTTGAATTAAAGACGATCCCCAAGACGTTTGAATACAACATGGTCTCGGGGTTTTCCACTGAGGTTCGGGAAAAGCTCAACAGGATAAGGCCAGAGACAATCGGTCAGGCTTCGAGGATATCGGGCGTGACTCCCGCCGCGATATCTTTACTACTTGTTGTGGTAGAAAAACACCGGCGTCATTCTCAGGCGTCATTCTGAACAAACAGTCTCACAATTTCAATAGACCCTGACCTTTCCTATTGACCCAATCTTAGTATCAGCGTATTTGTTCCACGTGGAACATATGGAATCACTTTCCTTACTATTACAGGAAAGCTCGTCTGAGATTGGGGTTCCACTCACTACTGAACAGGTGCGACTGTTCATGGTGTATCTTACAGAGCTTCAATCATGGAATCAGTCATTCAATCTTACGAGAATTACGGTAGATACAGAGATTGTTATCAAGCACTTCGTCGACTCTATTGCAGCGCTTCAGGCCGATGATATTCGAATAGGAGCCCATATCCTCGATATCGGCACAGGAGCTGGTTTTCCTGGAATCCCCCTAAAAATAGCAAGATCGGATCTGACCATTACGTTCGTAGAACCGGCTACAAAGAGATCCTCGTTCCTCCACTTCATCATAGGTCTCCTTCGGCTTGAAAATGTCGGCATCTATAACGGTACCTTTGAAAGATTTGTCGAGGAACGTCACCCCGATGAGTCCTTTGATTATTTGACGACTCGCGCTTTGAAATATGACGTCATTTTGAAAGAAGGTAAAAAACTTCTTCGCCATGGTGGAAAAGCCATCCTCTATTCGTCCAGACCACTTACCAAGTCAGATCTCTCATCCGATTGGCTAATGACAAGCGAGTACTTATTTGAGCTTCAGAAAGGGTACGGCAAAAGGGTTGTATCCATTGTGGCCCCTCAGCGTGAGGCAAGCATTTAGTTGTTCCACGTGGAACAAGTCTCTCAGGAGTTTCTATGGGAAAGGTTATCGCTATCGCGAATCAAAAAGGCGGAGTTGGAAAGACAACTACAGCTATAAATTTATCGTCAGCGATTGCTCTAGAAGGAAAATCCGTATTGCTCATCGATATGGATCCACAGGGCAATGCCACGAGCGGTCTCGGCATTGACCTGGGTTCTCAGAAGACTACCTATGGTTGTCTCGTTAAAGCCAGCACGATCCACGAGTCTTCAATGAAGACATCCGTTCCTGGACTTTCCATCTTGCCAGCCAATGCAGACCTTGCAGGAGCGGAGGTAGAGCTCGTAAGCGTTGAAGGACGTGAGAGCCATCTCAAAACCATCGTCAACGAGGTTCGAGATCAATACGACTTTATCTTTCTAGACTGTCCTCCAGCCCTTGGCATTCTCACTATCAACGCCCTCACTGCTGCAGATTCAGTTCTTATACCGGTTCAATGCGAATATTACGCGATGGAAGGCCTTACCAGACTTATTGGAAGTATCGATCTTGTCCGTCAATCGTTTAACTCAAGCCTCGACTTAGAGGGAATCGTTCTGACGATGTTCGACTCTCGCAATAGTTTAGCCAGACAAGTGGCAGAGCAGGTACGATCTCATTTCATCGATAAGGTGTATCAAGCAGTCATTCCTCGCAATGTCTCCCTCGCAGAAGCGCCGAGTTACGGCCGACCTGGGATCTTATACAACGTGGCATCAGCCGGTTCCCAGTCATACGTACATTTAGCTAAGGAGTTTATGGCCCATGGAGAAAAAAGCTCTCGGTAAAGGACTTAGCGCCCTCCTTCCATCTTCCAAAATGAGCCAGCCTACGGAGCCGACGGATGTCCACCGGATACCGGTCGACAATATTGTGCCCAACCGCTATCAACCTCGGCATACCTTCTCTCAGGAAGAGCTCACCGAACTATCAGCCTCCATCAAAGAAAGCGGGGTGCTTCAGCCGATCATAGTACGCCGTAAAGGTGATGGTCTCTACGAATTAATCGCTGGAGAACGCCGATGGCGCGCATCGAAAGCAGCCGGCTTGGAGACGATTCCTGTCGTCATTCGTAACTGCAGTGACCAAGAATCTCTCTTGCTGGCATTGGTTGAGAATGTTCAACGAGAAGACCTGAATCCGATGGAAACGGCGCGGGCCTATTCGCGCATGATGAATGAATTTGGCCTCACGCAAGACGCCATTGCGTCAAAAGTCGGGCGTGATCGTTCTTCTGTCGCCAACTTCGTTCGGCTGATCCATCTCCCTCCTGAACTCCAGGACCTTGTTGAAGGAGGAATCCTGACCACCGGTCATGCAAAAGCCCTCCTCAGCCTCTCCTCTGCGGAAGAGCAGTTGAGGATCGGGAAAACGGTGGCGGCGGGAACTTTGTCTGTCAGGGAGACTGAAAAACTCGTGGAGCTCTCTCTTGTCGGCAAAAAGCGCCAGCAGAAAGCGCAACGAACTTCACCATGGACCGATCTCGAAGCGAGATTACAGAAACGACTAGGCACGAAAGTGACGATCCATCCCCACAAGCAAGGTGGGAAGATCGTCGTTCACTATTTTTCCCCAGCCGAACTTGATGGTGTTGTGGAGACCCTATTAAGTTAACTTCCATCCGGCCCTGTACTGCATGAACCTAAAAAAACGGTTCTCATTGCTTTTTTGCCGATATCACCCCTAAATATCCCATTGGAATCGACCGATATGTCCCTTAACGCGATAAAGGACTCGGCTCTTCAGTCGGATCCCCCTAGCCCAAATCGTGAGAGGAGGCGAGCATATGTGGAAGGATAAGCAAGACGGCAGGCGTTCCGACGACGTTGATCTTGAAGGCAATGGATCGAGCCTTGAACCGATGCGCCACGATTCAGGCCAAGATGTCAGTGCGTTCGTCGGGAAAGGTGTCGTGTTCAAAGGCACGATCACTTATAACGGGACGGTACGCATTGATGGGACTCTTGAAGGGGAAATCCACACCGATGGCATCTTGCTGGTTGGGGAAGAAGCCGTCATCACGGCAAAGGTGACCGCCGGCACGATCGTGTGTAAGGGGAAAATTACAGGGGATATTCACGCCAGGGACAAAATGAAGTTGCGGGCTCCGGCGATCATCAACGGCGGCGTCACCACACCCATGCTCTCCATGGAGGACGGCGTCCTTTTTAACGGGACATTAGAGATGGAACAAGCCACCTCCACATCCCAACGCGAAGCCTCGCACCTCCATGCGGTCGGAATATCGACTGATCCCGCCATCAGGAGGGTTCCCGCCTAGAGCATGTGATACACTAGACAACGACAGATGGAAGGGGAGGACCTTATATCCGAAAAACCTCCCCTCCTGCTCGATCCCATTTGAAGGCCATGCATCCTCGTCGATTGTTGGCACAAGGAGCAAGGAAAACTGATGTGGGCTCTAGGCGAAAAAAGTGCTCAGGACGCCAGTAACAGCGATAATTTTACTTTCCTGGGGAAGGGAGTCGATTTCAAAGGTGTCCTCAACTTTGATGGGACCATCCGCATCGACGGCCGTGTTGAAGGCGAAGTCCACACCACCGGGACGATGATTATCGGAGAGCAAGCCGTCATCAAAGGCATTCTTTCGGCCGGGACTCTAATGACCAGTGGCAAGGTCAACGGTACGGTCACTGCCACCGCGAAAATCCAGATTCTGAAACCCGGCATCCTTATCGGTGATATTCGCACCCCGGGTATTTCGATCGAAGATGGCGCGCACTTCCATGGCATGTGTGACATGGGAGCCCACAAATGGGTCGAGGAAAACCCTCCGTCGTCCAAGAATATTCATGAGTTGGCGTTCCATCGAGGTAAAGCTCGGGCGGCAGACCTCTAGCCCTTTATCCCCTCCTCCCGGTACAATGACGGGCCAATGACTCATCCAACCGTTCTCCTCGGTATGAGCGGCGGAGTTGATAGCTCCGTCGCGGCGGCACTGCTTGTTCGCCAAGGCTACGCGGTCCATGGTGTGACCCTCCAAGTATGGGAACATGAGGACCCCGCCGCCGCAACATCCAAAAAGTGGCAGGAACGCGGCTGTTGTAAGGTGGGCATTGCCAAGCACGTTGCAAAACTTCTCAACATCTCACACGAAGTCATCGATAGCCGCGAGAGTTTTCGGACAGGGGTCATTGACGATTTTCTTCATGGCTATACCACCGGCACGACCCCCAATCCCTGTGTGCGCTGTAATGAACGAGTGAAGATTCGTGGCCTCATGGATCTCGCCGTCGATCAAGGGTTCCATTACGTTGCGACGGGGCATTACGCCCGACTCCAAAACAATCAAGACACCTCGCTTCTCCTTCGAGCTGTTGACAATCGAAAAGATCAAACTTACTTTCTCTACCGCCTCAATTCGCACTGGCTCCCTCGGCTCCTTTTCCCCCTGGGTCACATGACAAAATCAGAGGTCTGGAGAGAGGCCGAGGCCTTAGGGCTCCCGGCCGATGAGCTGAAGGAAAGTCAGGAGATCTGCTTTGTCACTCAAGGAGACTACCGTACGTTCATCGAGAAGGAGGTTCCCGAAGCGAAGAAACCCGGGCTCTTCATCAATGAAGCTGGACAGCCTCTGGGGCGACACGACGGCATAGCGTTCTACACACCAGGGCAGCGCCGGGGCCTGCGTATTGCCACCGGACAACGGCTCTATGTTCAGCAGGTCTCTCCTGCCACGAATACCGTTTTGCTCGGTCCTGAAGCATCCCTTCGCCGACACACCTGTACGGTGAGCGATCTCAATCTCTTTGCGCCTCACCTCTTAAAGGACACAACCAAGGCTGACATCAAAGTCCGCTATGCGACCCCCGCAACACCTGCCATTTTGTCCCCCGTGACTTCATCAAGCATCCGCGTGCAATTCCAAGAACCCCAACGGGCGTTAAGTCCAGGCCAATCGGCCGTCTTCTATGACGGCGACCACGTCCTGGGCGGCGGAATCATCCAACCGTTCTAACGGTTTGCCCCTCTCATCGCTTGACTTGTCCTGCGGTCTTCCTATAGCCTTCACAACTATTGAAACCGGTGGGCAGCGCACTCGTTTCAGCGAAGAGCGCATCGGAGTTCACCTTCATCGCATTCATCTGAGGTTGTGATGTTCGGTTCATTTGGGTGGATGGAATTGCTGCTGATTTTGATCATCGTCTTGATCATTTTCGGCGCCGGCAAACTGCCTCAATTGGGGGAAGGCCTCGGTAAAGCCATTAAAGGCTTCAAGAAGTCCGTACATGAGGCCGATGCCATTGACGTGACACCGGCTGAACAATCCGAGCAGGCTCATCCACCAACCGCCTCAGCAAACCAGGGCAACGACCAATCACAAGCCACACCATCACCCACCCACCACGCACCGCAACCGGGTCAGGTGAAACAGGGGTAAAAGGCCTGAGTGTGCTGTGACGACTGGACAGCGGCGAATTGACGGCATTACCATTATTATAACTATCCTGAATCATGTTTGGATTGGGAGCCAGCGAGATCTTAATTATTCTGGTCATCGCTTTTCTCCTATTCGGTCCGAAACAACTTCCGGAAGTCGGTCGCCAAGTTGGCAAAGCCATTAAGGGTTTTAAAGATACGGCGGAGGATCTTCGTAAGTCCGTCGAGCCGGAGCTCAACATGATTCAGCAGGAAGTCAAAATGGTGGAGCAGGACTTTCAAGCTTCCATGAAAGAAGCTGAAGATGAAATCACTGCTGCAGGTAAACAGTCGGAAGAGACCTCAGCGTCTCTCAGCAAGTCGGATCACGTATAACGCGACATGATCAGTGCGGTGGTTTCAGGAAGAGGATACGGACAATATAGACTTCCCTCTATTTCCCCCTCTCATCGAACCCTCTCATTGACGGAATATACGCATTTCGTTACCCATTGTGTCCCCCGTGCTGATTACGGCAGCGCGGGTTAATTCATTCCTGTCAGAGCATGGATCTCGCAAAAACAATCCTTGCACCAACGGTTTCGGAACGCTGGAAGACGGTCTTCTTCACAGCCGTGATGGCCGCCGCCGGACTATTGACTCCTTGCGATCCGGCGCAGAGTGCCTTTCAATTGCCGGAAGGTGAAAAGATCACCAATCCCATCGTCATCGGACGAGGCATTCCGCAAAAGGAAGCCTACGAACCGTTCGACCCTAGAATCGGCAGAAACTTCGACCTTAGAAACCTTTATATGCGGGCTGATCTTCGAGTGCGGCCGGAATTCCGCAACAATGTATGTTTTGGAGGTGGAATCGGAGCGGCAGGGCAATGTAACGCTGCGGGTCCGACCGTCAATAACTTGACCGGCAATGCCAATGACCAGTTTGTTCAGCAGATGACCCGATTAGGCATCGGCTATGATCTCTCGCCGGACGTCAATTTCTATCTTGAGTTCATTGATTCTCGTACCTGGGGAGGAAACGGGACGCCGGTCGGTGCCGGAGGCGCGGGAAATAACGGAGACCCCATTATCCATACCTGCGGTTCAACACCGAGCCAAGGCGGAAGACCGGTTTGTTCTCTGGGTATTCGGGCCGGGTACATGTTGATCCGGAACTTTGCGGGCATACAGGGCTTGGGGCTGAAGGCAGGTCGGCAATACATCGTATTCGGCGACCAAAGTTTGTTTGGTCACTTTGATTGGGCCAACACAGGCTTCTCCTTTGACGGCGTCATGGTGCAATACAGCCACAGCATCATGGATACGCACGTCGGCTGGTTCCGAACGGCAGAAACCGATCTTTTACAAGGGGCACCGCTCGGCAGTGGCACCCCGAACATTACGAACGGAATAGTCAGTCCAACAAGTCCGGCCAAAAATGCGGCGGGCGATGCTGACTTCCTCATCTTGTACAATCAGATCAAAACGGTCCCTGGGCTTCTCATCGAACCGTTCTATGTGTACTACAAGAATAACTTAGGGGGGGGAGATATCTCTTCTCAGGGCCTGGGCACTCCGAAACATGGCAATCAAACCCGCCATACCATCGGAGGACGGGTGGCAATGAAGAAAGGTTACTTCGATGCCTCCAGTGAAGTAGTCTATCAATTCGGACAGATGGGGGACACGGCTGCCAACGCGAGCGCCCTCTGCGGGAACCCCGGCGGAGAAGGGAAATGTCTCCACATCAATGCGTGGGCCACCAGGAATTGGATCGGGTATACCGCGTTTAACCTACCGGGAAAACCGCGGATTGCCTTCAATTTTGACTATGCTTCCGGCGATGGCCGGGCAAATTGCACGTTAGACCCCGCCTATGGCCCTTGCAAGACCGCCAACACGTTTGAAAACTTCTTTCCGACGAATCACATCCACATGGGATACATGGATGTCATGGCGTGGAAGAACATGATGAGCTTCTCAGGAAATTTTCAAGCCCGTCTGACCAAAGATGATCATATCGAAGTATGGTACACGAACCTACACCTCGCCAATGCCCGGGATAATTGGTATCGCGCAAGCCAAGGCGTTTACGTCTTCTCCCGACCGGACAACACCGTGACCCATATCGGTGACGAGGTGGATTTCGTGTGGACCCATTTCTTCATGAACGGCATGGTCGCCTTCCAAGGCGGTTACGGTCATCTGTTCCCTGGTCCGTATATTTCATACAACCTGGGACGTAATGCAGTCGGACAAGACTGGGCCTATGCCCAGCTCTGGATAAACTTCTAAACTCGGCCAACCCCGCCTTTAATCAGTTCGAATCCCATCTCTCTTCACCGCATCCATTCATCTGAAAGCACCAGACTTGGCAAGCCCTCCCTGAAGCTCTTCGTAGGTGTGCGTCACAGGAAACTGCGGAAACTCTTTCGGTAAATGGTCGGGGGGCCGAAAGAAAAACCCGACGTCGGCTTCACCCAACATGGCGGTGTCGTTGTACGAATCACCTGCAGCCATGGTAAAAAAGTTTAGCGATTTGAGGGCAGCCACCGCATGCTTCTTTGGGTCATGCATTCGCATGTGGTAATTGACGATACGACCCCTCCCATCGATCTCCAACTGATTGCAGAAGAGAGTCGGAAAGCCCAATTGCCGCATGAGCGGTTGAGCGAATTGATAGAACGTGTCGGACAAAATGACGACCTGAGCCCTCATTCGCAGCCAGGCAAGGAAGTCCGTCGCCCCTTCTAACGGTCCCATTTTTGCGATTACATCTTGAATGTCGCTGATCGTCAACGCGTGCCGGTCGAGTATAGTCAACCGTTGCCGCATGAGCTTGTCGTAGTCCGGCATCTCTCGCGTCGTGACCTTCAATTCATCAATGCCCGTCTTCACGGCCACGTTGATCCAGATTTCCGGCACGAGTACTCCCTCAAGGTCCAAACAGACGACTATCGGCTTTTGCATGCCATCTCCCCTCTTCATCAGTGACGGGAACATCACACGATGCAATCAGGAACCAGCGTCACTTCGGTCTCGTGAAACCGACTGGCTCACGAAACGCCACACCTTGTCCAACGCCTGATCCAATAACTCAGTCCCTTTCCATGTCCGCCGATTGTCAGACAGATGGCGTTCCGTCCAGTCGAACACCAGAGGAAGCGGAATCAAACACATTGGAGACCTCGTTAGTTGTTGCCACAGTAATCCCAGCACGGTGCTGATCCGGACTGGCACGAAAACGGGTTCGACGGGATTGTTGATCAGATCGTCACAACGTTCGGGAGGCGACGTCACCAACAGCTCACGACAAGCCGCCGGACGCTCGTCATAGATCATGCACGCCTCTTCCTCCAGGAATGGGCAGGGCATCCGCAGGGCATAGTACTCACGATTCACATCCTCCAATGCATCATCGGTGGGCGGTGTAGAACCTTCGCACAACTTGCAGAGCCGTTGCCAGATTCCATGCGATATCAAGTGCGCCTTTGCCTCGGCCAACCGCGCTGCAATCCGAGCTTGCTCCTCAGTCGGACGCGAGCGCACCCATTCACGTAACGCAAAAGCTTCCGGAGACGAAAGCGGCACCAACATCCGGCAGCATGCCGCGCAGCCCTTCTGGCATGACGGTGTTCTACCCATCGCGACCAAGCCTACGACTTCTAAGGCCTGGGCCTCTTCCCCGAGGCGTCTCATCAAGGGTACGATAGACGTGATGGGAACAAAACCGGTCGGCACCTCCACCGCAGTGGTAATTCGGCCGGCCGTCGTGTTCAACGCAATCTCGAAACGTTCGCTCGGGGGAGGCATCATCTTGGCTGGTTTTGAGGGCGTTCTTCGTCTTTTTCCTACTGACAGAGAGAAAGTAATACGGGGATGCACGATGAATCAATAGTCATGGGCCTCGTAACTCCAAATGAGTCGCGGGTCACCTTTAGTCGTAGGCCTCTCCGGTGAAGCACCCGTATCTCTGTTCAGGCAGATCCTACCGGTTCGGTTTCCTTACCCCAAATGGCCTCTTCCCCATAAGGCCATCTTTGGGGCTTGCGCATCAGAGAAAAACGGGTAGAGTTTATGTGCGCGGGTACACCGACCCTGCCGAACATGAGATAGCCAACGAGAGGTCGTCGCTCATACCGAGTCAGCGAGGTGTACCCCCGCCCAAATCCTCGCCTCTTATGTTCTTGTGTTCTGCCTCCACACTCGTCATTCACCTTGATTAGAGGGGTCTGTTTTTTCCAACCAGGCCCGCTTGATCTTGCTCCTTCCACAAGGAAGCTCGATAATAACGCATGGGACAGCCGATCATCTTTTCCGGCCATGTTATCGGTTTGCTCAAAGAGTACATGCGCGACCTCGTGGATCAAGCGACGCAAGAGACACGATCACAAGAACAGTTCGGCTTTAGTGCCCTGCCCTATCGACCGGATCAGGCGATTTCAGATCTCCTCGCCCTATTGGATGATCGAATCGAATCCGAAGGGGTTCAAGTCGGCTTACCGGACCGTTTTCTTCATGACATGTGGACGCTTTGTAACGAGGCCATTGAACCGATCTCCAATCGCATCTGGCTGGAGGGAAACCTGGATGATCGGAGCTTGACCAAAGCTCAAACAAGGGAGCTCACCTATCAAGCCCTGATCGACATGATCGACTCTCGTTCCAAAGAAGGAAGTTGATCCATGCGTCTCTGGTCCATATGGTCACTGGGGTTCCTCCTGATCCACGTCTGGGGCCCATTCATCGGCACAGGATCGGCCGAACCGGTGAAGCCTCCAGGCAACCATCTTCAAATCACGCTGGTCCCTATCGTGACGGATGGCCTCGAGAATCCGCTTTTCCTTACCCACGCCGGTGATGGATCAGGCCGGCTCTTCATTGTCGAGCAGGCTGGTCGCATTCGGGTATTGGATGGGCGCGCACTATTGTCGGCGCCATTTCTCGATATCACGAACAACGTTCTTTCCGGAGGCGAACGTGGTCTGCTGGGACTCGCGTTCCATCCCGATTATCGGCGAAATGGGAGGTTCTTCGTCAATTATACGAGAAAGCCGGATGGCGCGACGGTGGTATCAGAGTACCGCAGGGGAGCCACTGCAATCTCGGCTTCCCAGGAAGAGCGGATCCTATTGACCGTCGCACAACCCTATGCCAATCACAATGGTGGGATGATAGCCTTTGGACCTGACGGCCACCTGTACATCGGCCTCGGCGATGGGGGATCAAGAGGCGATCCGGAGAACCGCGCACAGAATCCCGCGCACTTACTTGGGAAGATTCTACGCATCGATGTAGATCACGATCTTCCCTATGCTATTCCAACGGACAACCCGTTCGCCCGGGGAGGTGGCCGGCCGGAGATATATGCCCTCGGGTTACGGAACCCCTGGCGATTCTCGTTCGACAGCAAGACCGGCACCCTCTGGGTCGCTGATGTCGGACAGTATAAGTGGGAAGAAATCGATCTTGTCGTCCGCGGTGGAAACTACGGCTGGCGAATGATGGAAGGCACACAGTGTTTTCATCCGTCCACCGATTGCCACACCACCACATTCAGCTTGCCGGTCTCAGAATATTTCCATGACAAAGGCCGCTGTTCGATCACCGGTGGTTATGTATACCGCGGACAGTCCGTTCCGGATCTCGTGGGAACCTATCTTTATGGAGACTTTTGTAGTGGAGAGATTTTTGCCTACCAGACGGGCGACCGGGTGAACGAACCTCGTCAGTTACTGAAGAGCTCGTTACACATTGCGTCATTTGGCGAAGATGCGGCGCAGGAACTCTATGTGCTTGATCACAAAGGCGGAGTGTATCGACTCGCATCCCCATGAGACACGCAGTGTCTCTGTCATGAGACCGAAGTGAAAGAGGAAAGAATGGCACCAAAAGCGTATTGGTTGATGAAGTCGGAGCCCACCACCTTCTCGATCGACGACTTGATACACTCTCCAGGACGGACGACCTGTTGGGATGGAGTCCGCAACTATCAAGCTCGGAATTTCATGCGCAGCATGGCGGTTGGCGACCAAGTCCTGTTCTACCACAGCAACGCTGATCCACCGGCGGTCGTCGGCATCGCGGAGGTCGTCACCACCGCCTATCCAGACCCGACGCAATTCGACAAGAAGGACAAGCACTACGATCCCGAAAGCAAGCCTTCTCAGCCCAGGTGGGACATGGTCGACATCAAGTATGTACGAAAATTCGCCCGCTCTTTGACGTTGGACGACTTGCGGCAAGAGATTCAACTGAAAGGCATGCTTCTCTTGAAGAAGGGATCCCGTCTATCGGTTCAGCCCGTCACCCCTCAGGAGTGGAAGCACATCGTCAGCCTAGCAGGTCGTTGAACTCCTATGTTGATGTCCCTCTGACCTTCCCCCATTTATTACACCAAAGCTGAA